>JBKCGY010000234.1:0-8630 GCA_046303015.1 Bacteroidota bacterium
TCGTTCCGGTAATGATTTGCGCGTGCGCGAATGATAGATGATACAAAGGAATGAAGACAATGGTCGCATTGCTTTGATATTAAATGACGATAAGATTGTTTGCTGCCGCAAAAATATAAAATCAAATGAAGCGAGAGGAAAAAATATAACTAACGAACGTATGGCAATAACAACACTAATTGCATATTCAATAATCTAATTGTTTGCCTTTGTAAAGGTGTAGTTATGATTATCGCTTTGATTGTAGAATAAATTTTAATTCTTCGATTCCAATTGGAGGATTTCTGGTATGAAGCATTGCATGACAATTGGGACAAACTGGGATTAAATCTTTTATTGGATCAATTTTTTTTCTTTTTTTTCTTAAGCCTAATGGGTCTAAATGATGTACATGTATGAAGTCTTTGCCGATAATTCCATAAAACTTTTCAAAAGACATATTGCATACATTACAATTGGTCCCCCATTTTTTGATGCATAGATTTCTTGCTCTTTTATCTCTTTCATATTTGTTTACAGTTGCCGTCTTTCTGCTTCCTTCATACAAGGATAAAGATTCAGGGAAATTCAATTCCGGAGAAATCTCGGCGGGCATTGACTGTGGCGGAATCTTGCTTAATCTTCTTTTAGCTTCTGTTAGCTCATTAGGTTTAAATAACTTAGAATAGGGATTTTGTAAAACAAGATACTCTAGTGAAAGATCAGCTCTTCTGGCTTTAATTAAAGAATGAAGTCCTTGAAGTTGTGCCTTTTGTTTTGTCGGTTGCAGCATTCGTCTGGCTGTTGATAAGCCTCCATTTTTTTTGACAGATTGTAAAAATCTTCTTCCCCAATAACCAGCTTCCTTTCCAGCACGGGTATACATAACTAACATTGCATTGTGCAATTGTTCTTCTAATTTCATTTTGATCAATAATTATACAGTATTTATATAAATATTTTGATAAACCTAAGCAGGCTCATTGATTTCAGTATCGAAGCCCCGAAATCTGCAAATTAAAATCTGTTGCGTTTTGAATTTTACCTTTTTGACGTACGCTTATTACTGATTAATCATCAGCGGCATTACCAGCATAAGCACATCTTCCCCTTCGCTTTGCTCAGCGGGTTTCAACAGGCCGGCTTTGGTAGAAGTGCTTAACTCTAATTTTACTTCTTCTGTTTCCAAAGCGGCTAACATGTCGATCAAGAAGCGTGCATTGAATGCGATCTGCATATCGCTACCATCATAGCGACAGCTCATTCTTTCGTTCCCTTCAAAACTGAAGTCAACATCCTGAGCTGCCAGTTGCAACTGACTTCCCTGTACGCTCAATACTACCTGATTGGTGCTTTTGTTACTAAAAACAACCACTCTGCGAAGTGCAGATTGAAATTCAAGGCGATTCAAATAAAGATTATAAGGATTGTCGGCAGGTATCACAACTCTATAATCAGGGAAACGTGCATCGATAAGACGACAAACCATTTCTGTGCTGCCATGTACTACAAATAAATGATTGCTATTATATGATAAGGTAATCGCATCATCATTATCGGGTAAGGCGGATTTTAATAAGTTCAAAGGTTTTTTAGGAACGATGAAAGTTTCTTTTTTGGGACAAGAAACATCTGTACGCATGTAACGCACCAAACGATGTGCATCCGTGGCCACGAAAGTCAGTCCTTTTTTATCCAGTTCAAAAAATACACCGGTCATGGCAGGTCTCAAGTCATCAGAACTAACGGCAAAAATGGTTTTGTTGATGGCGGTTACCAGTGCTCCAGAGGTGGTTTGAAAAGAAGTTGTATCATCGGCTACCGGCTCTTTTGGAAATGCATCCGGGTTTTCACCCATGATCTTATACTTTCCATTATCGCTGGTAATTTCTACCGCATAATTTTTTTCAATATTGAAAGTCAGCGGCTGATCAGGAAGATTTTTTAAGGTGTCCATCAGGATGCGGGCAGGAATACAAATTTTTCCTGTTTCTTTCGCCTCAATATCCATGTGAATTTTCATGACTGTTTCCAGATCGGTGGCTACGACGGTCAATTTATTCTGTCCAATATCAAATAGAAAATCTTCAAGAATTGGAAGTACAGTGTTGGCATTGATTACACCATTGATCTGTTGCAATTGTTTCAGTAATGCTGAAGAAGAAACGATAAACTTCATAATGGACTTATGTTTATGAGGGAAAGTTAATTAAAATATCTTTTTGATTCGCAAATTTAGCCGTCTGCGGCTTATCTCTTTCCTTTTCTTCATAAAACCTTTATCCACATCTTGCCATATCGGTATCTATGAATAATTTGCGGTATGCAGTTGAAATCGAAATTACCCAAAACCGGCACCAATATCTTTACGATTATGAGTGCACTGGCCACTGAATATAAAGCCGTCAATCTGGGGCAGGGTTTCCCTGATTTTCCGATGAATAACGATCTGACAGCGCTCGTAACCGAAGCAATGAATACAGGATGTAACCAGTATGTGCCTATGGCTGGGCTCATGAGCCTGCGCGAAGGCATTGCCGCAAAGGCAGAAGCCCTTTACGGCACGATTATACATTCTGATACAGAGATCACGATCACGCCGGGGGCAACTTATGCCATTTATACGGCACTTACTACTATCCTGCATCCGGGCGATGAAGTCATCGTTTTTGAACCGGCTTACGACAGTTATATTCCCAATATTGAAGTAAATGGTGCTAAGGCCGTTACAATCCCTCTTCGGGAAACAGATTTCTCCATTGACTGGCAAAAAGTAAAAGCTGCGATAACAGCAAATACCAAAGCGATCCTGATCAATTCACCTCATAATCCTTCAGGTACAGTATTGAGTGAATCGGATATGAAGGAATTAATGGATTTGGTTGAAGGTACCAACATTTACATTATCAGCGATGAGGTTTATGAGCATCTGGTCTATGATGGGAAAAAGCATCAAAGCGTGCTTCGTTACCCGGCTTTATGGGAGCGCAGTTTTGTCTGCTTTTCTTTCGGTAAAACATATAGTTGTACAGGCTGGAAATTAGGGTATTGCATCGCTCCGGCCACGCTTACTGCAGAATTCAGGAAGATCCATCAATTCAATGCTTTTACCTGCAATTCGCCTATGCAGGTAGCACTGGCGAATTTTATAAGACAGCCCGATCCTTATTTACAATTAGGCGCCATGATGCAAGAAAGAAGAGATTATTTTTTAGCTCTCATGAAAGAGAGCCGATTTACATTTCTTCCCTCTTATGGCAGCTATTTTGTATGTGCAGATTATCGTAATATCAGCGAAGAGCAAGATGATCAATTTGTACAAACACTTACCAAAGAAGCAGGCGTGGCTTTGATCCCCATTTCCGCTTTTTATCAGCAAAAAAAGATATCACACACAGTCAGGTTTTGTTTTTCCAAGAAGAAGGAAACACTGGAACAGGCTGCCGAAAGATTGATAAGGTTATAACCCATAAACCTCGTTATTTTTGCCCCATGTCTAAACCTGTTATTTGTATCGGTGCTTCTTTTGTGGATGAATTATTTCATGCAGGAGAACCTGTTTTAAAAGCAACAACCAATTCTGCTTCTGTTACCAAAACTTCCGGTGGGGTGAGCCGTAATATTGCCCATCAACTGGCCATGTTGGGAGTGCCGGTTCACCTGATTAGTGTGTTTGGAAGTGATAGTGATGGGCGTTGGTTAAAAGAACAGATCAAGGAAGTCGGTGTTCAGGTTGAGGCTTCCGTTACGAGGGAAGGATTGTCAGGAAAATATACCGGCATCCTTGATGCAGATGGTTCTTTATTTGCTGCTTTCCTTACCAATAGTGCGCTGGAGTGGATCACGCCCGATTATCTGCAGTCGCAATCAAATTTACTGGAAGAGGCCGCTTTTATTTTAGCAGATGCGAATATTTCAGTGGAAGCTGTTCAATGGCTGCTTTCTTTTTGCGGATCCAGAGGGATTCCTTTTATTCTCGAGCCGGTATCGGTTCCCCCTGCAAAAAAATTTCAGCATATAGATATGCAAGGCATGTATCTGATCACACCCAATGAAGATGAGCTTCCGGTGATGTGTGATGAACGAGCCGGATTGACTCAACATCAGATTGAAGATTTACTTAACAGAGGGGTACAAAAGATCTGGTTACACAATGGCAAACATGGTTCTGCACTATATAGCCGCGACCAAACGATCTCTCTCCATGCACCGGAAGTAGAAGTAGTTGATTGTACCGGAGCCGGTGATGGTTCGCTTACCGGATATTTGTTGGGTAAGTATCTGGGTTTTCCCGATGCGGCTTGCTTACGACTTGCCCATACTTTATCGGCAGAGATCCTGCAGGTGAATGGAGCTATTGCCCCGACACTTAGCCAGGAAGAGTTGTTATCACGCGTGCCGCTTTATTATCCTGATTTTTCATCTTGTTTAATATCTTGATTTTTTCATGAATATCTCCCCTCTTTTAGCTATCCATCCTGCGGTAGAAGAAGCGATTCAGCAGGGTCATCCGGTGGTAGCGCTGGAATCCACCATCATCTCTCACGGTATGCCCTACCCGAAGAATGTGGAAACGGCTTTACAGGTGGAAGAGAATGTAAGGAGTAAGGGTGCCTTGCCAGCAACGATTGCACTTATAGATGGGGTTTGTAAAGTGGGATTGAGTAAGGATGAAATTGATTATTTGGGCAGCACTCCTGATGTATGGAAGGTAAGCATACGCGACATGGGGTATGTGCTGAGTCAAAAACGGCCTGGAGCCACTACGGTGGCGGCAACTATGCGTATCGCCAACAAAGCAGGCATTCGTTTCTTTGTAACAGGCGGTATCGGAGGTGTACATCGCGGCGCATCAACTTCTATGGATATTTCAGCCGACCTCACGGAACTTGGCAAAACACCGGTGGCTGTTATTTCATCGGGCGTAAAATCCATTTTGGATATCGGACTTACATTGGAATATCTCGAAACACTGGGGGTACCCGTAGTAACCCTTGGAAGTACAGAATTCCCCAGTTTTTATTCGCGTGAAAGCGGGTATGCATCACCGTTACATACAGATCAGATTGCTGATATAGCCGCTTTATTGAATCATCACTGGTCATTTGGGCTTGAAACCGGCGTTCTTATTGCCAATCCTATTCCAAAGGAGTTGGAAATACCGGCAGCCAGCATGGAAGCACTGATTCAGAACGCTTTGGCGTCTGCAGAAAAGAATAAGATCAAAGGAAAAGATGTTACCCCTTTCTTGTTAAAGTGGATTGCTGAGCATTCTCAAGGAGAAAGCCTGGAGGCGAACATTCAGCTCATTTTGCATAATGCCTCTGTAGGAGCGGAGGTTGCGGTGAGATTTAATTACTAAATAAGCATTACTGCTGCCCTGTCTTATTTCACTCTTCCCCAATTCTCACCACTCTTGATACGATAGATCGTCATTTCACTGACATTATATTTTTTGGCAAGCTGACTGAAGGTCAGTTTCCTTTTAGGATCGTCAATGATCTTTTTTATAGTCCGAACTTGTGTTGGCGTAAGTTTTAACCCTTTTTGCGTAGTTGTTTTTTCTCGTTGTAATGCTTTATAGGCAATTTTCAACGGACTCTTTTGCTGATGTGCCGCCATTTCTTCCAATGTGGACCATTGTAAATTAGAGGCTCTGTTATCATTCTTTTTATGGTTGAGGTGAATGACATATTTATGACGATTCCCGGGCTTCTTTAAAAACAATCGCGCAATTTCTCTGTGCAGGTAGATCGTACCCTTGCTATCCGGCCTGTGTAAATTGAGTGTTTGATAACCTGTGGTAAGCGAACCTTTCAGCAGTTTGCCATCTTCCATTATATCCACTGAATAACTGGCACAACGGCCCAAGGTGGAAACGGCATATTTTTTTTTCAGAGATCTCCATCCCTGAAACTGCATTTGCTTCCATTGTTCGCCTGCCAATTTCTTGATCATAAATAAACTTGTAAATAAATATACAGAAATCAGTTGCTCCGAATTTCTTTTCCTTGCATTATTTTTTCAACATTTCCAGAAACTCCGCTTCGCTGATGATCTTAATGGAACTAATCTTTTTCGCTTTTTCCAACTTAGATCCGGCATCTTCCCCCACGACAAGATAATGCAGTTTGGCACTCACGGAAGATACCATTTTTCCACCTTGGGCTTCCACCATTTCTTCCGCATCATTTCTTTTAAGGGTAGGAAGGGTGCCTGTGAATAAAAAGGTGAGACCTTCCAGATTGCCGCCTTTGTGCAGATCGCGATGTAGATTTTGCAGGGTTATGCCAAGACTTTCGAGTTCGTGTAGCATTCGGATATTATCTTCCACTAAAAAGAAATGTCGGATAGAGGAAGCTACTTTCGGACCGATATCTTCCAGTTTCATGAGGTCTTCTTCACTCATATTTCTTAGATCCAGCAGATGATTGACCGCATTAGCCAGTGTTTTGGCGGTAGCTTCTCCGACAAAACGGATACCAAGCGCATAAATCAATCGATGAAGCGGCTGGTCTTTTGATTTTTCAATAGCAGCCTTTAGATTATCTACACTTTTTTTGCCATAGCCATCTAGTTTTTCTATTTCCTTGAAGGGCAGGCGATAGATCGAAGGGATATCTTTCAAAAAACCTAAAGCATAAAACTTTTGCACATGTGATTCGCCCAGACCTCTGATGTCCATTGCATCTTTGCTATTGAAATGGATGATTCTTTCCACAACCTGAGCCTGACAGTTCATATTGGTGCAACGCCAAACGGCTTCTGTTTCGGTTTTGAATAGAGGATCATGGCAGACCGGACAGTTTTGAGGGAATTGAATATCCGCTTCTTCACCGGTTCGGAGTTCAGGAAATGATTTCACAATATAGGGAATGACATCTCCGGCTCTTTCAACCAGCAGTCGATCGCCCAGCTTTAAATCCTTCTCTCGAATAAAATCTTCATTGTGCAGAGAAATGCTGGATACGGTAACTCCTCCTATCGGTACCGCATCGATCTTGGCAACCGGCGTTACGGCGCCTGTTCTTCCAACCTGATATTCAATACTTCTGAGGTATGAAGTAGCTTGTCTGGCTTTGAATTTAAAGGCGATGGCCCATCGAGGATGATGAGAGGTCATACCCATCTTTTCCTGCATCAACAAATCATCTACTTTGATCACCATTCCATCAATTTCGTAGGGTAGATTATCGCGGATGGATTCATATCGGATACATTCCTCAATAATACCATGAATGCCCGTAATAACTTTTTTTTCCTGTGCCGGACTTCGAAAACCCAGCTCCCATAACATAGACAGAGATTCATGGTGAGAAAGTGGAGGGTGGGCATCCGTATCTGTATTGATATAACCGATATGATACACAAAAGCTTCCAGATTTCTTTTAGCCACCTCTCTCGGATCTTTCAAACGGAGCGTGCCGCTGGCTGCATTACGGGGATTGGCAAGGGGTGGAAGATTCTCTTCTGCCAACTGGCGATTAAAGGCGGCAAATTTTTCTTTATTCATCAATACCTCACCTCTGATCTCAATTTGTCTGATACCATATTTACTGAAAGGGGCAGAAAGTGGAATGGTATGGATCTGGCGAATGTTGGTGGTAATATCCTCACCTTCCGTACCATCTCCTCTGGTAGCTGCTCTAACCAGTAAATCGTTTTCATAGATTAATGAAATACTCGCTCCATCAAATTTGGGCTCTATACAATAGGTTACTTCTGCTAAACCTGTTGCTTCCTTTGCCTTTCGGTCCCAGTCTTTCAGATCTTCTGCATCATAAGAGTTTTCAAGACTCAGCATAGGGACCAGATGCTGCACTTTCTTAAAATCATTACCCAGTCCCTTAGCAACTCTTTGTGTAGGAGAGTCGGGAATGATGTAAGAAGGATGGGCAGACTCTATCAGTACAAGCGTTTGATATAATTGATCGTATTCGGCATCACTGATCAGCGGATCATTTAAGATATAGTAACGGTATTCATGAAATTTCAGGACACTCCGCAGTGAATCAATTTCATGAATGGTGATACGGCCCGATCTGAGCTTTTCCAGCAATTGATCGGTAAGGTTTTGTAATGAATGCGTATCTGATGAATTGAACATGTAACTGTAAAAATAAGAACGGAAGATTTAATTCATCTGATTGAATAGGATTTGTGGAAATAAGGCTGAAAAAATACTGCATTTGATGTATTGCTCAGTTGGTTTGGATTTGAAAATTTTACAGCTTGGTTTTTCTATTTTTTAACTGTTAATTGCGATTTACCATGTCATCACGTTCTCGAATTTTCATGCAGCTTTTTTTATTGTTAATTCTTTTCAGCCAATTTGAATTATTGGCCCAAAATCGTCGATTTATCTGGGCAGCCGGTTTGAACATGCCTGGTGCCGGCACAAATTTGTATAATGGATTGAAAACCGACATGTATGGCAATCATTATACCATTGGCCGAAATTATCAGTACACTATTGATACCACTATTTATAGTGTGATCAAATATAATAAAGACGGGCAAAGAATATGGAATCAAAAATTCAAAGCGGGGAACATTAATCTACCGCTTGTGGGAGAACCCAAATCGCTGGTGCACACCTATCCTGATTCTTCATCAACTTACATTATGTGTGTAGCCGAAACGGTATTATT
>JBKCGY010000235.1:0-4264 GCA_046303015.1 Bacteroidota bacterium
GTGTAAGATGAGCCATGTTTTTTTGAAACACATATAAATAATCGTACTTCATTTTTTTGTATTATGTATATTTAAAGGGTAAAATACTATTATGCCAAAACTGAATCTAGCTCGCAATACGCTTGCCATAATTTTAGGTGGCGGAGCCGGTACCAGACTTTATCCGCTGACAGCCAGCAGAAGTAAACCGGCGGTTCCTATTGCAGGGAAATATCGTTTGGTGGATATACCCATTTCCAATTGTATGAACTCAGGTGTCAACCGGATGTTTGTATTGACACAATTTAATTCGGCATCTCTGAACAAGCATATTAAAAACACGTATCATTTCAGTATGTTCAGCAGTGCCTTTGTGGATATCTTGGCCGCTGAACAAACACCGGATAATGCCGGCTGGTATCAGGGAACAGCAGATGCGGTTCGTCAGTGTTTAAGGCATATGTCTCAGCATGAGGCTGAATATATTTTAATACTTTCCGGTGATCAGTTGTATCAGATGGATTTTCAGAAGATGCTCGATAACCACGTTGAGCAAGGTGCGGATATATCCATAGCCACCATTCCTGTTGCGGAAAGAGAAGCACCTGAATTCGGTATTCTGAAATCAGATGAAAAAGGATGGATAACTTCTTTTATTGAAAAACCATCCAAAGACATTTTGCATGAATGGGTAAGTGATACGGGGGCAGAGATGCACAGTAAGGGAAGGTTTTATCTGGCATCGATGGGGATATATATATTTAATCGTCAGTTGTTATCCGATCTGCTCCTCGAGGATTATCGTACTGCGACAGATTTCGGGAAAGAGATTATCCCATCATCTATTTCCAATCATCAGGTGGCAAGTTATCAATATGAAGGATACTGGACGGATATTGGAAATATTTATTCTTTCTTTGAAGCCAATCTGGCACTCACACAGGAACTTCCGGATTTCAATTTATTTGATAATGATAATCCTGTTTTTACCCGCGCCCGTATGCTTCCTCCTGCAAAGATCAGCGGCACCACACTTGAAAAAACGATCATTGCGGAAGGTTCCATCATTCTGGCAAGTCGGGTTGAAAACAGCGTAATCGGTATTCGTACTAGAATCGGACACGGCACAACGATTGTAAGTTGTTATATAATGGGTAGCGACTACTATGAAACGCTGGAGGAAATGTTGAATGCCACAGAAAAGGGAATTCCCAAAATTGGTATTGGAGAAAGGTGCTATATCAAGAATACGATTATTGATAAAAACTGTCGCATCGGCAATGATGTAAGAATTAATGGGGGTACTCATTTGGCTAATGACAATCATGAATTATACACGGTTAAAGATGGTATTGTGGTTGTCAAGAAAGGCGCCATAATACCAGATGGCTTTGTAATATAATCTTGCCGGTTTATTTCATTCACTTTGCTATTTATCAGTATCTTAGGCCATCATTTTAGAATAAAAACATATGTCAACTATTAACCCTACAACGGGGAAGCCCCGTTTATCTTTAGCGCAAATCATTAACATGAGTGTTGGATTCTTTGGAATTCAGTTTGCATTTGGTTTACAAAATGCGAATGTGAGCCGGATCTTTCAGACATTGGGCGCAAAGATTGAAGAAATACCCATCTTATGGATTGCAGCTCCACTTACCGGTTTAATTGTCCAGCCAATCATCGGACACATGAGTGATAAAACCTGGATTGGTAAATTGGGTAGAAGAAGACCTTACTTTTTAGTAGGTGCTGTTTTTGCTTCTCTTGCATTGCTTGTATTTCCGGGAGTAGCAGCGTTGTGGATGGCAGCCGTAATGTTGTGGTTGTTGGATGCATCGATCAATATTTCAATGGAGCCCTTTCGTGCCTTTGTAGGTGATTTGCTGCCGGATGAACAAAGAACAACCGGATTTGCTATGCAAAGTTTTTTTATTGGCATTGGTGCTGTAATATCCTCATTGCTGCCTTATATCCTTACCTCTTTTGGTGTGGCCAATGAAGCTGCAGAAGGGGTTATTCCTGATTCTGTAAAGTATTCTTTTATTATAGGTGCGATTGTATATATGCTGGCTATTGCCTATACAGTTGTTACTACCCGTGAATATTCTCCCGAAGAACTTAAAAGTTTCGGTGAAGAAACAGCAACCGCACATGGTATTGAGATCAAGACTTCTGCCCAGATTTTTCTTAATAAAGGATTGCTTTGGTTGATCATTGGTGTTGCATTAAGTGCCTTGCTTTATTATTACAATCTCGGCAGGGAGGAAAAACTTGAAAAGGAATTATATGTTTTGACCGGAGGGCTGGCTGTATTTGGTCTCTTTCAGTTGCTGGCTTATTTCTTTCAAAAAAATAAATCGCCGAATGGATTTGTAGAGGTAATGGATGATCTGAATTTTTTGCCCGTCACAATGAAAAAGTTAGCTGTTGTACAATTCTTCTCTTGGTTTGCCTTGTTTGCCATGTGGATTTACACTACACCTGCATTGGCTCAGCATATTGCCGGCACTACGGATGCTAAGTCAAGTGAATATAATGCTATAGGAAATTGGGTAGGCGTTTTGTTTGCGTTTTATAATGGATTTTCCGCTTTGTTTGCAATTGTATTGCCGGTATTGGCCAAACGTTTTTCCCGTCCCGGTGCGCATATGATCTCATTATTGGCTGGGGGATTAGGATTGATTTCATTTTATTTCTTTAAAAATGAAAATATGCTGATCGTCAGCATGGCGGGTATAGGTCTGGCATGGTGTAGTATTCTGGCCATGCCATACTCGATGCTTACGCAAGCATTACCTGCCCATAAAATGGGTGTGTACATGGGTATCTTTAACTTTTTTATAGTGATCACGCAAATTCTTGCCGCTACATTGTTGGGTATTTTTACCAAACATGTTTTTGGGGGAGAAGCCATTTATACAATTGTTTTAGGTGGAGTTTCTATGATCATTGCGGCTTTATTAACACGACGTATTAAAGAATAAATTTTATAAACGGGTCAAAACATCTTCTGTTATGAAAATCTTTTGGGTATTATTTGTTAATCTGTGTATGACTGTGGGAACAGTTGCGGCAGCTGATCAACCTGCATTCTATCCTTCTTCCTGGTGGACAGGCATGAAGAATAAAAATCTTCAATTGATGATTCATGGGAAAGAAGTAGGTAATTATAGCATTGTAAAATGTATACAGCCCGGCGTGACATTGAAAACAGTAAATCGATTTAAAAACAGGAACTATCTCATCCTGGATCTGGTGATTGAGTCGTCTGCCAAACCCGGCATGATGTCGGTACAACTTTCCAAAGGTTCTCAGCCTGATTACACCACCAGCTATGAACTAAAGGCAAGAAGAAAAGGAAATGGTACAGGTTTTGCCAATGGCGCAACGAGTGCCGATCTAATCTATCTCATTATGCCGGATCGTTTCAGTAATGGGGATCCGTCTATCGATCGTGTGTCGGGCATGAAAGATCAGTCCTTACGAAGTGATACGGTATTTAATCGACATGGTGGTGATTTGCAAGGAATTGAAAATAAGTTGGGCTATTTGCATGATTTAGGGGTTACTGCTTTATGGCTAAATCCTATCTGGGAAAATGATATGCCGGAACGTACGGAACATGGCTATGCATTTACCAATCATTATAAAGTTGATCCTCGACTGGGTTCTAATGTTTCCTATGTGCAACTGGTAGATGCCTGTCATGCCAAAGGCATGAAGATGATTCAGGATGCGGTGTATAATCATGTCGGTATTGAACATTTTTTGTATCGAGATATGCCCGATAGTTCCTGGTTTCATCGCTGGCCGAAATTTACCAATACCAATTACAAGGATCAAGTGCTATTTGATCCGTATGCAGCTGCTTCTGATAAAAAAGTAATGAGTGATGGCTGGTTTGTTCCTACTATGCCTGATTGGGATCAAAGCAATCCTTTCGTATGTAATTTCTTAATTCAGCATGCGATCTGGAGTGTGGAGGAATTCGGCATTGATGGATTTCGTATTGACACTTATGCGTATAACGATCTGGCATTTATGAATCGTTGCAACAAGGCTTTATATGATGAATATCCTAAGTTGAGTATTTTTGGTGAGACATGGGTGCATGGTGTCATCAATCAGGCTTATTTCTGTGAGAATAATCTGCAGAGACCCTACAAGAGTAATTTACAAGCTACCACCGATTTCCAAACTTTATTTTATGGTATTCAACCGGCTTGTAATGAAAATTTCGGATGGACGGAAGGGGTAAATAAACTCTACACAACGTTTGCGC
>JBKCGY010000236.1:0-12859 GCA_046303015.1 Bacteroidota bacterium
AGGAGTTTGGCAAGGAAATCCGGACTCGTTCTGGACAGAATGATTACGGGTGCATTATTTTTCAGTTCTACTTTTTTAATAACGGCACGGATATTTTCTCCTTTTTTGAAATAGTCTTGCGGAATTTGTTCGCTCTTGGGAAGGATCAGTTCATTGCCTTCTTCATCTAGCAAGAGAACTTCTTTTTTCCATACCTGATATACTTCTGCACTGATGATTTCACCGATGCGATCTTCATATTTTTTTACCAGTACATTCTTTTTCAGATCGTTGATACGGCTTGCCAGTGTTTGTTTGGCAGCCAGGATAGCGCGACGACCGAAATCCTGAATATCGACATCTTCATACAATTCTTCACCTACTTCGTAGTCGGGTTCAACACGTACCGCTTCAGAATAAGCGATCTGTGCGAGGGGATCTTCCACCTGTCCGTCTTCCACAATGGTGCGGCGACGCATGATCTCGAGATCACCTTTTTCTGTATTTACAATGACATCAAAATTATCATCGCTTCCGTATTTTTTACGAAGCAGAGTTTTGAATACATCTTCCAGTACTTTCATCATTGTGGGACGGTCGATATTTTCCGCATCCTTAAATTCCTGAAAGCTTTCGATTAGATTGATACTTGCCATAACGCTGAGTTTTAAGATCAGACCGGAATGTTGCCGGTTCTTTTAGAATACAATTTGAATTTTTGTAGTTTTTATTTGTTCTGTTATTAATGCATGTAAGATTGTTTCCTGTTTCTTACCTTTTCCTTTCGTTTCTTCAATTTGCAGCGAGGTTTCATCAGCTGCTATCAGTTTGCCGCAGATCTTTCTCCCATCTTTCATAATCACTTCTACCGGCCTGCCAATATTTTTCCGGTATTGGCGGGGTAATTTAAGAGGCTCATCTAATCCGGGGGAAGACACCTCCAGTTCAAAATCGCCCGGCTCAAAGAGTGCGGCTTCTTCAATTTGGGCATACAATTTTCGGTTGATCTGTGTGCATGTACCCAGAGAAATGCCCTGGTCTGCGTCCAGAAAAACCTGAATTTTATTACCCGGCTTCATCCGCACCTCCACCAAAAAACAATCGGGGAGCGTGCTTACGCTGTCTTCCGCCATGCGGGTAATGGCTTGTATTTTTTGTTCCACCGTCATCGTACAGAAATAAAGAAGGGAACGAACCCGTTCCCTTCCACTTTGCTTTTAACACCGCAAAGGTAGGGCAGGCGGGGGAAACGGACAATTTTTATATTAAAAAGAAAAATTAACCTCTAAAATAAACAATCCCCAAAAATTTCTGTTTAATCAATAAACTTGTTAAGTTAATCAAATTTGGTATATTTATGATATGGCTTTGTGAAATTGATTGGCTTTCCATATTTTTTAAAGGATCAAAACATCTGAAACTGTGCTTCTTTGCTGATAAGTAAAGAACCCTCCCCGAATCGATCCTGAGCTTGCTTATTTTTCTGATGAAGACACGATAAGTGGATTACCCTTGTAAAAAGTTGATTGTAACCTTTTTAGGATAACTATTTTTTTAACCAAAACCATGTAACATGAACATGCATTTATTAGGGGCTATGCCCATTGCGAATGACAACTATGTTGCCTTTACCTTTTTTATAGGTACGATGGCAATGATGGCCGCATCCGTTTTTTTCTTTTTTGAACTCAATAATGTCGAAAAGAAATGGCGGACGTCCATTTTAGTTTCCGGTCTGATTACCTTCATTGCTGCCGTACACTATTATTACATGAGAGGGTATAACCTCGAAACCAGCGAGTCTCCCACTTTCTTCCGTTATGTAGACTGGTTATTGACCGTTCCTTTGATGTGCGTAGAATTTTATCTGATCACTAAAAAAGCAGGTGCCAAGATCGGGCTTTTATGGCAGTTGATTTTCGCTTCTGTGGTGATGCTGGTAACCGGTTATTTCGGAGAAACTATTTACAAAGATCAGAGTGTTCTTTGGGGTGTAATCAGCGGTCTGGCTTATTTCTATATTGTGTATCTGGTATGGTTTGGGGAAGTGGCCAAGCTGGCTGTTGCTTCTTCACCGGCCGTTGCTAAAGCCAATAAAACATTAGGATGGTTTGTATTGGTTGGCTGGGCAATCTACCCGCTTGGATATATTGTTGGAACGCCTGGCGGTCTGTTTGGAATCCCTGCTGCCGATCTCGGAATTGGCGGATTGAATATGGATATTATTTACAACATTGGTGATGCTGTAAATAAGATTGGATTTGGTCTTGTTATCTATTCTCTGGCTCAATCGGAGAAAACAGCATAAGTTTTATATGAAACTGAATAATGGGTCGAATTTTCGACCCATTATTTTTTAATGATTCAACATGCTTCGATCAGGGTTGATAATATTGGGGTTTTTGTTGCTTGTAATCAAGCACTTTTTCTTCTCAGATATATCCATGGAGTATCAGGTATATGCTTTTCTGGCCGGTATTCTGATACTGGGGGTACCTCATGGGGCAGCGGATATGATGGTGGCTGCATCCAGTGCCGAGCATAGAAATGCCCGGTTTTCAATGATTGTGTTTTTAGCTATTTATTTGTTTCGGCTTTTTTTGTTTGCAGCTTTACTTTGGTTTTTTCCTGTAGCCGGCAATCTCTTGTTTATTGTTTTCGCAGCTTATCATTTTGGGGAGACGGATCTCCATCAATTCAAAACAGAGACGAGAATCGGTAAATTATTTGTGATTAGTTATGGTTTGTTGATCCTGGGTTTTATTTTATTACAGCATTTTGATGAACTGATGCCATTGTTTGCATTATTCCCATCGGGCAGAAGTGCGGAAGCGATGATTCAGTTTATTCATCATTACCGTAAGGTTATTCTAATGGCTTTGCTGGTGCTTTTTATCATTATAGCCTTTATCTATTTTGCTACACATGAAGAGGGTTCATATAATCCCGGAATATTCATTGTGCATTTGGGGTTAATCCTGCTGATTTTATATGCCCTGCCTATGATGCTGGCTTTTACTTTTTACTTTATCGTATGGCATTCTTTATTGTCATTAAAAAATATAATTGGTTTTTTGAGATGTAATACTGCTTATAGTTATAGAGAGATTATTGGCAGGATGCTGGTATTGAGTGTGCTGGCAATGGGGGGGATTGCTTTGTTTGGAGCGGGAGGTTTTATGTTTTTAAATCATCAAACCATGCTGGTATATGTTTTTTTGGGGTTGGCGGTATTAACGGCACCGCATTTGCAGGTGATGCATGAGATGTACATGCAGATACGGAGACTGAACAAAAAGACAACATAATAACCCCTTCATGGTTCGAGTTCTTACGAACCAATTTATAATTCAAACTTTTATTTTATTTCGTGTGGTTGTGTGATCGGGGGTGCAAATTCACCTCACGATTAATGATAAACGACCAACGAAATTTATATCTTAATTTTGCCCTATGGTAAAGTCTCTGCTCATAGCCTTTTTAGTATATATTTTATTTAAATTCATTTTTGAGTTGATCATTCCTGCCGCTAAGGTTGCGGGACAGGTTAAAAAGCAAATGAGTGCCATGCAGGAGCGGATGGAAGGTTTTGAAGCGCAGCAGCAACAAAACAGAGCACAATCCACCAAACCAAAAACGGAGAAGAAGTCGCATACAACCGGAGATTATATTGACTTTGAGGAAGTCTCTTCCAAATAGCCCCTTCCTCATTTTCCTTTTTATATATTGATGATTCATTTATCTTTGTCGCCCGAAATCGTTGATCGTTTTTCATCTTTCGTTTTTCGAAGTTCCTTCTTTCGAATAACGAACAACGAGCCGGACCCTTAGCTCAGTTGGTTAGAGCATCTGACTCATAATCAGAGGGTCGTAGGTTCAAGTCCTACAGGGTCCACTGAATTTTAAAGGGTTTAGTTAACTAAACCCTTTTCTATATTATACACTCAGTGATTGCTTGAACGCTTCTCCACCCGCTTTTTCAATTCCTTGATACCTTCGATGAGTAGGGGGTGCCATTTTGGAATAATCTACTCCTTTGTATCGTTGGTGTGGGGAACCGCCACTCCTGGTAAAATGGTCTCTAATTCCTGCGCTATCACAACGTTTTGTATTTCATTGGAAAATAAGCTCTAACGATATTCGTCCTTCTTCCATTCATATGTCTCTCCCCTTCAAGTGACTAATTTTATCCCTTTGAGAGCAGGGAAGAAAAATTAATATTTTTGCAAACTAAATTTCCCTTCTGTAACTGTAACAGATCCTGTACCTATTGGAAAAGCCAAAAAAAGAGATCCAAAAAAAGTGCCGCTTATTTTATCATTTAAAGCATCATTAATTATAAGTGTAATTTTATTGGATCCTGATGTATAGTACGACTGTTGGGGGTTTGTAAATGTTAAATTGGCAGCTTGTTTACTCTGTCCTACCAACCCATCCAGGATATAGGTGTTTTTCTTGTATTCAGGAAACAACATAGAAAGTACCAAATTATTAGTGTTTGGCTTCGTTGTGGACATCCCTATTGAAAAAGCATCTGTCATGGGATTGTATTGACACACCCCACTCCCTTCTCCATTAACTCCACTGTTACCCGACCATGAATATGCAATACCATTTATCTTGCAACTCCAACTATAGCCCCCTGTTGGGGCTGGGCTGGCATTATCATTGTTATTATTTTTACTGCAGCTTTGTAATAAAAGCAAGCATAAAATCAAAAAAAGGGTGTTGTTTTTTTTCATTTATTGTAGTTTAAAATTAATATGCTTTCAAATTATAAATATTATAATTAAAATCAAAAAAGAATAATAAATAATGGATCTGTAATATTGTTTTAAAAGTTTTTAGAAGTTTTATAAAAGTCAAGTATAATATTTGCTGGTTAGTATCCCTTTGCTATTTCTAACATCATCAAATGATTTGCTAAATGAAAATGTGTAATATCTCTTCTGTTTCGTTGTTAGCCGCTCACCCCACCCCTGAAAGATGATTGTAAATCAATTATTTATCTTCAGAAAACACAATTTATGGAGGATTAGACTATAACACAGGAGGTATTGTTGGTAATTGAACTAAACGAAACCCTTCCTTATTTTATAAATTTAATTGAGTAATTATGCTTTGTTTTAATTTTGGTTTAACCGGAAAAACTTTATTATGCTTTTAAAAATGATTTTGTCGGGGATCATCTCATTGGCTTGCTTAAATGTTGCAATCTCTCAGAAGGCTCCAAAAATCACATTTGAAGAAATTCGTCAAATGTGTGAAAATGTTCCTCTCGAAAAAAGATTACGGATGTCTGTATCTTCTTTTAAATCGGCTACTCCCCAGGCTTCAAATGTTTTTGGAGACGAGCTTTCTCATATGTTGTCCAATGCTCTTCAAAATGTGAATTGTTTTAATATTCTTTTAAGTCAGAAAGATATTGCAGAAATCACCAATGAGCTTGAATTTGCCGAATCTGGAAACGTTAATAAAAGTAAGGCCCCGAGGAAAGGTAAAATGCTAGGTTCCCAAGTTATGGTGATGGGCAAAGTAACAGAGATTTCGACTGGCGAAAATGCTATAAGTGCTCTTGGTCTCAAAATAGGTGAAGATATTGCGAAGCTTGGCTTTATTGTTCAATTAATTAATACAGAAACAAGAGAGATCGTTGCATCTAAATCTGTCAATGTTCAGGGAAATGCAGGCGGGTTTAAAGGCTTTAAAATATTTAATACTGAAGTAGCAGGTGTTTTCAGACCATTTAATGGAAATAAAGCGGTGGCCGATGCGATGGAAAAGGGCATTATTAAAGCTATAGAGTTTATTGCCGAATCGAGAAATAAACTTCCATTTCCTGTAATTGAAGAAAGCGTCATTGTTAAACAATACAATAAAAGCAATTGTAAACTTTTACAATCCAAGAATACTCCCAAAATTGTTATTATCATGCCTGAATATCATATTAGCAATAAAGGGAATGACCCAGATCTGACAGTCAAAGTAAAAAGTAAGTCGTCGTCCCAAACAAATGAATCTAAAACAAATGGCGATGCTCAGTTGAACCTGGAAGCAACCGGACGAAACAGACAGGTTCAATATATTTTTGACAATACAACTTCAGGAAATATAATTACTAATAAGCTGACCAATGCCGGTTTTGAAATAATTGATCCCGCCTTTGTAGAAGAAAACGAAGAAGCTCTGTTGAATGCATCTAAATCTTCCAAATTAGCCATTTCAATCGCTAAAAAAGCAAATGCAGATATCTGTATTTACGGAACTGCCTTTTCAGAATATTCAACAAGAAATGAAAAGCAAAAGAGTTGTAGGGGTAAGATTGAATTTAAGGCGATTCGAATTAAAGATGGTGTGGTATTAGCCTCAAACAGCATGGAAGGTACCGGCATAGATAATTCAGAATTAATTGCCTCTAAGCTTGCTTTAAAAGATGCTGCAGAAGAAGCTGTTCAGTTTATTTTGCAAAAACTATGCGAATAAAAGATTCTAATAATTTTACAAGTTAGCTTGTTGTGGAACTCATTGTTCAGATAAGCGCGAGAGTAAATTGTATTCCCTTACCAACAATCTCACATTCCCAGTCATCTAGGCTGATATTTTGATTTGAATATATAGCCGGCACCAAGGTTATAAATAATTAAATCCCTCAGCGCCGACTGTCAACTCAGCATTCTTTATAATTCATTTTTTCCCGATATCAATGGAGACTTACTAACCGTTTTAAACCTTCTTCGTATATTATAGTCTTAAAAGAAAAATAAATGCGAATCATACTTGCTGTATTTACTTCTGTACTCTCTTTCATCATCTTATTTAGTGCCTGTTCAAAAGAAAAAGATTCCGGAACTCTTGCTACTTATCCTGCTATTAAGGAAACCTTTGGCAACAATATCAATCTCGATCAGCTTGAGAATTACAGTGCTCAGGTGCGACCGGTATATATTATGAAAGATAATTCAGGTGCCAACCCTATCACTAACGCAAAAGCTACATTGGGCCGCGTTTTGTTTTATGATAAGAATTTAAGTATTGATAATTCTGTTGCGTGTGCCAGTTGCCATCAGCAATCATTTGCTTTTGGGGATCCGTCAGTTGCCAGCAAGGGTGTAGAAGGGGGCACTACTGCACGACACTCCATGCGTCTGATTAATACAAGATTCGGAAATGAATTAAAGTTTTTTTGGAATGAAAGAGCTGCTTCTCTGGAACAACAGACAACACAGCCCATTCAGGATCATGCCGAGATGGGATTTAGCGGGCAAAACGGCAGACCCGATTTTAGTACGCTCCTACTGAAATTACAAAACCTTAATTATTATCAGGAGTTTTTTCGTTTTGTCTATGGCGATCAACAGGTAACAGAACAACGACTACAGGAATGTTTGGCTCAGTTTGTTCGAAGTATTCAATCCTTTGATTCAAAATATGATGCGGGAAGGATAATGTCGCCTAATGACGGAGCTCCTTTTCCTAACTTTTCTCCTCAGGAAAATCAGGGCAAGCAACTATTTCTTCAGCCCCCCAATTTTAATGGTAACGGCATACGAATAGCTGGTGGTGCAGGCTGTGCCGGTTGTCATCAACCTCCCGAATTTGACATAAACCCTAATACAAGAAATAATGGTATTACTAGTACAATTGCAGGGAATACAAAGGATTTTGGTAACACTCGATCCCCTTCCATAAGGGATCTTACCAATAATACAGGCACGGTTAATAGTCCCATGATGCATCAGGGAGGGTTCACTACTTTGAGATCAGTCGTATTGCATTATAATCAGATCATTCGAGACCCGGATAATAACAATCTGGATCCCCGGCTTACACCCGGAGGCAACCCGCAACAATTACAACTGACAGAAAATGAGATTACCGTACTCGTCGCTTTTCTTCAAACGCTTTCCGGAAACAACGTGTATACAGATAAGAAATGGAGTGATCCTTTTATAAAATAGAGATTTTATTTCTTCCAATATCAGCGTATAACGGACACATGCATCTTGTTACGGATCATACACTGACTAAAGAATTGAATGTTCTTTTTTAAGGTACTGTCACAAGCAAGCATCATTGGATTCATCTTATTTGGGTATAAGTTATTTGTAAGCAAGCTGTCTTTCGCCCAATAATAAAAACCAACCGGCTTCTCTCCATTGAAATGATAACAGAAAGAGGAGTCTATATACTGGTAGATCTGACCATTATATGCGACAGAAGATCTTTTGGACTGCGGCCGAAATAAACTTTTTCCCATACTAAAAAAAGGTTGATCATAATGGATCAGATCTAAAACAGAAGGTAAAATGTCTATCTGATTCGCAATGATCTTAGTTTCTCCTTTTAGTGTATCTGTACCACTTTGATAAAATACAATCGGAATACGATGATCATCCATCATCGTATATCCGGAAGGATCGCCGAATGGTGCGGTGTGATCTGCCGTGATCACAAAAAGTGTATTCTTAAACCAGGGCTCTTTTTTTATGGTTTCGAAAAAGCGCGACAATGAGTAGTCGAGATAGGACACGCAATTCAGGAAGGGATCCTTATATTTATTAAACCGTTTTTTATACTTGCTGGGAATGACGTAGGGGTTATGTGTATTCAGCGTAAATATTCCCGAGAAAAAAGGTTTTTGTGCAGTGTTCATTTTGCCGGCGGCAAATTGTAAAAACTCTTCATCCCATATACCCCAGGTACCATCATAGTGTTCTGCATTGTCATATTCATTCATACCAAGATATGTATCAAAGCCTGCCAGTGCGGCATAAGAATCAAATCCCATCGTTCCATTAAATCCGCCATGAAAGAAAAAACTCTGATACCCTTTTTGCTTTAATATATTCGGTAATGAACTGATCTGATTGGCAGCATATGATGAAAAAATAAAGGGGTCGGGCTGCCAGGAAGGAATGGAAGAAAAAATGGCCGGAATGCCCTGCACGGATTCTTTGGCATTGGCAAAGGCGTTTGTAAAGACCAGACTCTCTCTGAATAATGAATCTAAAAAAGGTGTCTGTGCCTTCCCCCCAAAATAACTGATATAACGTTTCGAAAGGCTCTCCACCACAATGATCACAATGTTTTTTTGATCAAAAGCAATTGACGTGTCCGGTTGTTGTATCCCGTTATGAAATTCATTAAGGGTATATTCCGGAAAATATTTTTTCTCGGGTATATTATTTTTTTCAATGGTTTTAAAAATGGAAAAAGGGGTGTTTAGCAGGGCTGGGATATTATTCACCTGGGTCATTTCCGATGCATGGATGATGTCCAGGGGCTTAGCCTGCAGTCCTCCTCTGATAGCGATTATACTTAAGGTTACTGCCAGCAAAAAAGCAACGCTGTTCCATGCGTAATTTTTCAATGAGGGATTCACCTGATCTTTTGGCTGCATGCTTTTGATATACCCCTTCCATAAAAGCCAACATAAAAAAAGAAAGAGGAAAAGAAAATACCAGTAACGTTTCAAGAATACAGGCAGTAGCCGGTACAGGTCACTCCCTTTTTCTCCGGAAACAAAAAGTAATGCATCGGCTTGCGTTCTTTTGTGGATGTATTCAAAATAAGCAAGATCGATTATGTTGGCCAACAGGCAAATGCCGTTACAAATCAGGAAGATGAACATGGCCAGTTTCCGGAAGTTCTTATGATCTGTAAACGGATGCGGGCTTAATGTTAAGAGTAAAAACAGTCCATTTGAAATGGCAATGGAAGAGAGATCGAAACGCATCCCTCCTGCAAACAACTGAGCGATATCCCAAAAGTTGCGCAGATCCAGTTGGGGCCAATACACATAGATGAACAAAGCCCTGCATATACCATAAAGACCCAAAACGACAAGTATTTGAAATGAGAATCTACGTATCCTTAACCTATAACTTTCCATATCTAAAATTAATACTTAGGCTTTACAGGCTCTTTATTTTGAACTTAATTTTTTGTCGGGATCCTGCCCGTATCAATCACATTCAGACTTTTCGGAAGGATGTCAATATGATATTCTCCTGTGGCATTCATCGGTTCTCCATCTAAGTGAAACAGATCATAGTCGGTTCTGATTACGGCTTTACCTTTTATAGTAAGAACATGAACATTATCGTCGTGGTTTAATTGCCCTTTGAACAATTTATAGATCATCGGTATCGTTTTCCAACCCGATACATACTTGATACCTACGATTTCGTACTGTCCGTCATCGGGTACAGAACTGGGGGAGATATAGGCATGGTTCCCGAATTGCCGGGTATTGGCAATGGATACCATGAAATAAGATTCCTCCTGCTGGATGGAATCGGTTTGTATGATATAATTTGAAGATTTGTGCTTTGAATAGGCTGTAAAGGCGGTAAGTATATAATGCAGGAATCCTCTTTTTGTGTTTTGAAATGCTGAGGCTACAAATGCATCAAACCCAATACCGGCTACATTGATGAATTTTTTTTCATTTATGCTGAGGCTATCTACCTGTATGCTATGTCCCGCTACTATCTTTTGAATAAGGTCATTCAGATCTTTTTTAAATCCCAGTTCTCTGGCAAATCCATTTCCTGAACCGGTAGGTAATACAGCCAGTATTTTATCGGGTCGGCCGATCAGGTAATTGGCCAGTGCATTGACGGTACCATCTCCTCCTACGGCTACAAAAACAGTATATCTGTCCATCTGCTTCTGCATCATCTGATGCAAGGCTTCTAGATCTTCAGTTATTGAAAATGAAAGATCCTGTTTTCTCAGCGCGGAGAGAATATTAAAAATTGTTTTCCCTCCTGCTTTTTGATTAACAATAAATAATATTTCTTTTCTTGAAATGGGTTGCATATGTTAGGCAGGCTGGTAATAAAGCGATTACAATGCCTCTTTCACCACGTTATAGATCACTTTAGGACTACCCAATGTGTAGTAATGTAGTACGGGCACCCCATAGGCTTTCAGTTCTTTCGATTGCTGAATCAACCACTCAGTCCCCACTTTTTTACAGTCTTCATCCGTTTTGGCTTTCATCATTTCATTGCTGAGGTCGGTGGGTATATCTATATGAAAAGTACGCGGGATGACAGATAATTGTTTTTTACTGGTCAGCGGTTTTAGTCCGGGTATGATAGGGACATTGATGCCCATGGCTTTACAGTTTTCAACAAAGGCAAAAAATTTCTTGTTGTCGAAAAACATTTGCGTCATGATATATTCTGCTCCTGCATCTACTTTTTCTTTGAGGCGTTGCATTTCAATTTCCATATTCGGACATTCGAAATGTTTTTCAGGATATCCGGCCACACCGGCACAGAAGTCGGTTCTGAATCCATCTCTAATATCTTCTTCCAGATAAATACCACTGTTCAGATTAATGGTTTGCTTTAAAAGGTCGATGGCATATTTATGTCCTTCCGCATGCGGTTCAAAATAGGTTTCATTTTTAGCAGCATCTCCTCTTAATACCAAAACATTTTGAACGCCGATAAAATTGAGGTCGATCAGTGCATCTTCGGTTTCTCTTTTAGAAAAGCCTCCGCAAATCAGGTGGGGTACCGCATCAATATTATAGTGATTTTGAATGGCCGCACAAATGCCTACAGTCCCCGGCCTTTTTCTTACTTCTACTTTTTCAAAAGTGCCATCGGATTTTTTTTTGAAAACATGCTCAGCTCTGTGGTAGGTAACATTAATGAAAGAGGGTTTGAATTCCATCAGCGGATTCAGGTGATCGAAAATAGAGTTGATCGTTTTCCCTTTCAGGGGCGGCAGGATCTCAAAAGAGACAAGCGTTTTATTGGCCCCGGCTATATGCTCTGTTACCTTCATTGTGTATCCGTTTAATTAGATCCAGCCCCTTGATTGCCATGGGGTTTATGGATAAAACTTCTGCAAACATATAACAGGCTGCCCGCTTGAGCAAAGATTGTTTTATGGGTTCGGCCAACCTGTGAATTTACAGCTTGAATACATGGTTTTAACCTTTCTTCAATGGTGGTATCATCGGAATCAGGTAATTTCGCCTCATAAATCAGCATGTCTTGAGTTTAAGCATACATACCCGTGATCTGGTAAAGCGCTACCGCAACCGAACCGTAGCCAATCAGGTTAGTATTGAGGTAAAACAAGGGGAAATTGTTGGATTGCTGGGGCCTAATGGAGCCGGTAAGACAACTACCTTTTATATGGTTGTTGGATTTGTTCGCCCGGACGAGGGAGAAGTGTTTCTGAATGAGGAGAACATTACCCGAATGCCGATGTACAAGCGAGCCCAAAAGGGGATCGGCTATTTACCGCAGGAAGCCAGTATATTCCGTAAATTATCGGTAGAAGAAAATATTGCCTCTGTACTGGAAATGACCTCACTCAATAAAGAGCAGCGACAAAAAAGGGTAGAGGAATTACTGACCGAGTTTCGCTTACATCATGTCAGGAATAACAAAGGAGATTCACTGAGTGGAGGGGAGAGAAGAAGAACAGAGATTGCGCGTTCCCTTGCTGTTGATCCCAAATTTATGCTGCTTGATGAGCCTTTTGCCGGCGTAGACCCCATTGCAGTGGAAGATATTCAAACGGTTGTTGCCCGATTAAAATATAAAAACATTGGTATCCTCATTACCGATCATAATGTAACCGAAACCCTGTCTATTTGCGATAGAGCCTATCTGCTGATCGATGGAAAAATTTTCAAGCATGGTACCGCAGAAGAGTTGGCTGCAGACGAGCAGGTGCGCCGCCTTTATCTGGGCAGAAACTTTGAATTGAAACGAAAAGATTATCTGCATGAAAGTGTTCAGGATACCACACAAGATACATCTGTCATTTAATTATAATAAATCAAGGATCTTTTATAACTTGAAGAACGGATCATGAAATTGCTCAGTCCAGCCATATCCCGTCTTGC
>JBKCGY010000237.1:0-5695 GCA_046303015.1 Bacteroidota bacterium
TTTGGTGGCAGGCCAGGGGGCATCTTCCAAATAAGAGGCAAGTTCAAGAGTCCAAAACATGGGCGTACTAATTTTTGGCAAAAGTAACTTTCTTGATGAAATTACCAAATATGATATATGTTTTTTATCAAATTCTTAAAAGAGTTATTTTATATTCAATTAACAAAAGGGTCTTTGTTATCTTCGGGTATGATTTTTATGTATGTTATCCTGTAATCATATCACGAAACATTATGGCTCCCTCCGTGTATTGAAGGGCGTTAGTATGCAAGTGAACAAAGGTGAGGTAGTGAGTCTAACCGGTTCAAGCGGAGCTGGTAAAAGCACCCTTATGCATATACTGGGAACTTTGGATATGCCGGATGGGGGCGAGGTATGGTTAAATGGCCGGCAAATAAATCAACTGAAACCTAAAGAAATGGCAACTTTCAGGAATCAGCATATCGGGTTTGTTTTTCAATTTCATCATCTCCTTCCCGAATTCTCTGCCCTTGAAAATGTATGTATACCGGGGTGGCTGGGAAAAAGAAACAGAAAAAAGGTGGAAGACCGTGCCGTTGAGTTGCTTTCTTTAATGGGATTAGGAGATCGGTTTCATCATAAGCCTTCGGCTTTATCGGGTGGTGAGCAGCAAAGGGTTTCCGTAGCAAGAGCATTAATTAACCAGCCTGACATTGTTTTTGCTGATGAGCCTACCGGCAATCTGGATTCAGCAAATGCGGGAGAGCTGCACCGATTGTTTTTTGATCTAAGGGAAAATTTTAATCAAACCTTTTTAATCGTTACCCATAATGAAGAATTGGCGGCCGCATGTGACCGTACAATCTTAATGAAAGATGGCCTTATTGTTTGATAGTTGAGAAGTCTCAGACCCTGGGTTTCCATTTGATCTCTTCTACACGTAATAAATGTCCCATATATCTGCTGAGTACAAATAGGTAATCACTTAGTCTGTTCAGGTAAATGATAATCAGGGGAGTGACCTCAAGGCCTTCCTGTTGCATTCTGACACAACACCTCTCCGCTCTTCTGCAAACACAACGTGCAATATGCAATGCGGATACAGTTGTATGGCCAACGGGTAAAATAAATGCAGTCATTGGAGGAATTTGATCGGTCATTCGGTCAATTTCATTTTCCAGCAATTGTATATCCGTTTCTTTCAAATCGGGTATTTTTAATTTAGGCTCTTTTTCAGGGTCACAAGCCAAGGCAGAACCAATGGTAAAAAGACGATCCTGTACTTCAATCAAAATAGTACGATTGTGTTCATCGCTGATCTGGTCATGGCTGAAACCGACATGTGAATTCAACTCATCGACTGATCCGTATGCTTCGATACGTATATGACTCTTTTCTACTTTCGTGCCTCCGATAAGTGAGGTTTTCCCTTTGTCTCCGGTTTTTGTATAAATTTTAAATGCCATTATAATTGATGATTAAAGTAATTCCTTAACAAGCCTTTCTGAAAAAGGTTAAGCTGTTTTGCAAATAGAATAAAAAAAAAGGAGATTTTATGGCAAACTTATCCCGATACTTTTATCGTTTCGTCTGGTCACTTTCAATGAGGCCATCTCGTAAACGAACTACACGGCGCGAATTTTTTGATAAATCCTCTTCTTGGTTTAAAAAAACGACGGTATTCCCTTGTTGATGGATCTCTGATAACAATTGCATGATCTCTGATGAGGTTTTTGTGTCGAGATTTCCCGTAGGCTCATCAGCTAAAATTAGAGAAGGGTTATTGACCAATGCTCTGGCAATGGCTACCCTCTGTATTTGTCCGCCACTCAATTCATTTGATTTATGATGAGATCGGTCTGCTAGTTTTACTTTTTCAAGCATTTCCATGGCGCGCTGCATACGTTCTTTTTTGGGTACTCCGGCATAGATGAGTGGCAGTGCCACATTTTCAGCAGCTGTAAGACGAGGAAGCAGGTTGAATTGCTGAAATACAAATCCAATTTCTTTATTTCTGATTTCGGCAAGTTCATTATCTGAAGTGATGCTGATGTCTTTTCCGTTTAATATGTATTTCCCTCCTGATAATGTATCCAGGCATCCTAAAATATTCATTAACGTGCTTTTGCCTGAGCCGGAAGGCCCCATCAGAGCGATAAATTCATTTTTGGTGATCAGAAGATCGATCCCTTTTAGCACAGCTAGTTCGTTCTTTCCAATAAAGTAACTTTTTCGAAGATCCTGAAGTTGAATTAAGTGGTCCATGTCGGCTCTTTATTTTTTTATGACCTTAGGAACTAGAAAGAATTCATCAGTCTTGTTGGTTGCTGCATTAAGTGCTTTTTCTCTGGTAATTAAATGTGCCGTAGTGTCGATCCGCAGTTTATCAATCTCTTCCGTCATATGAAGTAAGGGCTGAATACCGTTTGTAGGAATACTTTGAAGTTGCTCAAAAAAGAGGATCATCTTCTCCATATCATTCCTCAGGTTTTCTTTTTCCGTTTCAGGAATATGAAGACGTGCAAGTGCTGCCAGATCATCAATTAATTTATAAGTGACTTCCATTTGTACAAAGATATTGTAATCTTATTTTTTTTGATATAAATATGGGGGGCGGCACAGAATGAATATCAAAGGCAAAATATTCATATATCTCGTAAAAAAAAACCTCCCCTTAAGGGAGGTTGAATATTGATGATCTTAATTTATGATCAGGCGATGGCTTTCTTTACAAGATCTGCTGCCTCACTGAGTAAGATGGCGCTTTCTACTTTAAGCCCACTTTCATCAATGAGTTTTTTCGCTTCATCAGCATTGGTTCCTTGTAATCGAACGATGATAGGAACCGGGATATTGCCAATCGATTTATACGCTTCAATAACCCCTGCGGCTACACGATCGCAACGTACAATACCACCGAAAATGTTAATAAGAATGGCTTTTACATGAGGGTCTTTAAGAATGATCTTAAATCCGGCTTCTACAGTTTGAGCATTGGCAGAGCCCCCGACGTCGAGGAAGTTAGCCGGTTCACCCCCGCTTAATTTGATCATATCCATTGTAGCCATGGCCAATCCTGCACCATTTACCATACAGCCTACGTTGCCATCCAATTTAATGAAGTTCAGATTGTATTTTCCTGCTTCCACTTCAGTCGGATCTTCTTCCGTTACATCTCTCATGCCAGCGATATCCGGATGACGTATCAATGCATTATCATCGATATTCATCTTACAATCAACGGCAATGATTTTGTCATCAGCGGCTTTGAAAAGTGGATTGATCTCTAGCATACTGCAGTCGAGACCCACATATGCTTTATAAAGTTGCGTAACAAACTTTACACAGTTTTTAAAGGCTTCTCCGGATAATCCCAGGTTGAAAGCAATTTTACGAGCCTGAAAGGGTTGCAGCAAACCGCCCGGGTTGATCCATTCTTTGTATATTTTTTCAGGCGTATCATGTGCCACATCTTCAATATTCATGCCCCCCTCCGTACTATACATAATCACATTTTGTTTGGTAGAGCGATCCAGTAAGATAGAGAGATAGAATTCTTTTCTCTCGCCGGGGCCATCATAGTACATATCCTGGGCCACAAGGATTTTATTTACCACCTTGCCGGCAGGGCCTGTTTGAATAGTAACCAGTGTGCCTCCCAGGATCCCCTTTGCAAATTCTTCTACCTGTTCCTGATTCTTGGCGACCTTTACACCATTGACACCCGTTTCTTTAATGGTGCCTTTCCCTCGTCCTCCCGCATGTATCTGTGCTTTGATCACTGCAAATTGCTGCCTGTTTGAGATTTTATCTGACGGTAGGCTTCCGTTGCTTCATGTACAGTAGAGCACGCATGTCCTTCCTGAACGGGTACATTGTATTTCTGTAATAAAGTCTTGGCCTGATATTCGTGGAGATTCATTTAAAAAATTTTTGCGAAGATAAGGAAGGAAGCTTTTCATGATAAGGTTTGTATATAATTAAAATGACTTTATTTTATACTCATCCATATACACTTTGGGTCTGTAATTAGACGCGATAACTTTATATG
Organism: Bacteroidota bacterium; assembly: GCA_046303015.1. GTDB lineage: Bacteria > Bacteroidota > Bacteroidia > Chitinophagales > Chitinophagaceae > Lacibacter. The sequence continues at coordinate 4,013 of JBKCGY010000237.1, forward strand.
ATTGTATATTTGCCGAAATGTGCCATGCACATTGTTTTTGTATGATTATGTTCATGCATCCATATTATTTGCGGGCTGATTATCAATATCGTGAGAATACTTTTGGGGACTTTCTCATGAAACTGATCTTGGTGACATTCATGATGTTGTGTGGTATCTCCTCTTTCGGACAACGTCCCTCAATTGGAACTAGGCTTAATGACATGGGTTCAACTAGTATGGGGGGTGGGGGTAATTTTAAAGATTCTCTGCAGCATAGAACCGGAGTGGAAGATTCCGCCACTATTCTTTACAGGACCTTGGATGAGGACCGCTATTATTTTCAGGATTCATCGGTTAATGATTTTTCTAAAAGATGGCCAATGCCATGGTCAAATTATTTTTTGGGCAACACCGGTAGCGCTTCAAGGTCTTTGATTTTTTCACCAATATTACAAGCCGGCTGGGATCATGGTTTTCATGCGTTTGATCCTTATCATATAGATGTAAGTCAAAGTCGGTTTTATAATGTTACCCGCCCCTTTACGGAATTATCTTATATACTGGCATCCAAAAGGGAACAGAATATAGGTGTTTTTCATACCCAAAATATTCGGTATAACTGGAACTTTTCTGTTGATTATCGTTTAATTAATGCACCTGGATTTTTCAAAAATCAAAAGAATAGTCATGATCGGTATGCCTTGAATACCTGGTCTCGGTCGAAAAATAATCGTTACTTTCTTTTTGTGGCAGCGGGTAGCAGTAAGACAGGATCCTCTGAAAATGGGGGCGTGTCCGATGTTTCCTTATTAAAAGATATTCCTGCGTTCTCGGATCGCTTCTCTTTGCCAACGAATTTGGGGGGCAATCAATTTGAGTCCAGAACACTGCTTAGTAATGTGATCAATACGGGAAATATTTATAATCGGAAACAACTGCTGATAAGGAATAGTTTTGATTTTGGCAGGAGAGATTCAGTTAAGTCAGATACGTCATATTCATATTTTTTTGTTCCCAGATTCAGATTTCAGTATACATATAAAGTACATTCAGATCGATATCGATTTACCGATAATAAGGTTGATACAACAGGATACATTACCCTTTACAATCTGAGAGGCTTGGGTAATGAATGGAATTTGGAAGATCGCTGGATTTTTCAGCATCATGATTTATCCATACTGCATTTTCCGGACCCAGGTAATCAAAGCCATTCCGTTAAAGCCGGTGTGTCTTACCAACATATAGAAGGTAAATTTGGCGATAATCGGATGCTCTTAACCAATGCCGGTGTGTCTGGGGAATACAGGAACAAAACCAGAAATGGTAAATGGGATTTTCAACTGGGAGGGATTTTATTTGCAGGGGGGGATTATTCAGGTGATTATCAAGCCGAGTTGAAATTGATCCGGTTCCTAGGGAAACGGAAAAATCTATTCTCGATTCATCTCCAGAATGTAAACAGAACACCATCATTTATTCATAATGACTTAAGCAGTTTTAAATTTTTTAATCCTGGCAATACGAATTTTCAGAAAGAGAACCATATCAGTGTATCCGGTAAATATATCATTCCTCATCTAAAGATGGAGATGGGAGCAAGGTATCTGATATCAAGTAATTATACCTACTTTTTTAATATTCGTGCTTCCAGACAAGAATCAACATTATTTAATGTGATTCAGATGAATGCGGCCAGAA
>JBKCGY010000238.1:0-4268 GCA_046303015.1 Bacteroidota bacterium
GAATCACATAGGTCAAACTGATATTGCAGAGAAAGTTCAAAATGCATGGCTGACAACGATAGAAGAAGGTATTCATACTTATGATATATATAAAGAAGGGATAAGCAAAGAAAAAGTAGGAACGAAAGAATTTGCTCAAGCTGTTATTGGTAATTTAGGAAAGAAGCCTACAATCTTAAAAGCAGTATCCTATGCCAACAGTGCTCCTTTACATCTTCCTAAATACGAAAGAAAACCTGCTGCTTTAAAAAAGTTAGAGGGTGTAGATTTATTTGTGCATTGGAACGGAACAGATCCGAACGAACTGGCAAAACTTATCAAAACGATCGAAAATGATTCGATTCAATTGACAATGATTACCAATAGGGGAATTAAAGTTTGGCCCGAAGGATTCAGAGAAACTTTCTGTACGGATCACTGGCGATGTCGCTTCAAACCCCAGTCGGCTGCCGTAATGGATAAATTAAGTATTATCGAATTGCTTCAAAGAGCACATTTATTATCTATTGATGTGGTAAAAACAGAGAATCTGTATTCCTTTGACGGAGTATCTGCGTACTCTCTGGGGCAGGGACAATAAAAGGTCTCATGAATCAGGTTTACTATTTCAATTATAAAAAATTAAGTGAGCTACAGATTTGTTTCCTTTCATAAAAATCAATAGCTATGACAATTGAATTATTACAAGGTCAATTCTCTCCTATGGAGGCCATCAATTTATTATCTGGTTTCATTCAAATCAGAATAAAACATCATGAACAGCAAATTGTACAAGCCAGTAATGAAGAGGATATAAAAAGCAGAGAGTCGCAAATCAAAAATCTTCAGCATGAATTGACAAAGTTGAAAAATGAAATCATATCCATGCGTGAGCCAATCAAGATCACTTCAGCATTAAAGATTGAACATATTTGATCTTTCTTTTTTTATATTTGATCATGAATATAAAAGAAAAAAAACTGATCAAAGGGGCAAGTATTGTAAATGAGGGAAAAGTATTTCAGGCTGACCTGTTGATTATCGGAGAAAGAATTGAAAAAATTGCAGGAGATATTTCGGAACCTAACGCAACTATCATTGAAGCAGAGGGGTTGACACTGCTTCCCGGTGTCATTGATGATCAGGTACATTTCAGAGAACCCGGTTTAACTCATAAGGCCACTATTGCTTCTGAATCAAGAGCGGCTGTGGCAGGAGGAGTAACTTCTTTCATGGACATGCCGAATACCGTACCGAATACCCTCACGCTTGAATTATTGGAAGAAAAATATACCATTGCAGCAAACACTTCTCTGGCGAATTATTCTTTCTTCATGGGGATCACGCAGGGAAATCTTGAAGAGGCATTAAGAACAAATACGGAAACCGTTTGCGGGATTACCGATGATGGTTTATACTTTAATAAAGAAGATGGTATTCTTGCCAACTATCCTGATTTTTTGGAAAAACTCTTTGCAAGATCTGAGACATTAATTGCGCTGCATTGTGAAGATGACAGTATCATCCGAGCCAACACCGAAAAATATCGTGCGATTTACGGCGATGACATTCCCTTTCAATATCATGCACTAATTAGAAGTCGGGAAGCTTGTCTGGAAGCCACAAAACGGGTAGTGGGTATTGCCAGGAAACATAATAACCGAGTACATATTTATCATGTTTCTACGTTGGATGAAGCGATGTTGTTTGATAACAACTTATCTGTTCGTGAAAAACGCATTACTGCAGAGGCATGTGTACATCATTTGTGGTTTGATGATAAGGACTATGAAAGATTGGGAGCGAGGATTAAATGGAATCCATCGGTAAAAACAGAACAGGACAAATGCGGATTATTAAAAGCATTGCTGGATAATCATCTCGATATTATTGCTACCGATCATGCGCCACATTCCATCGACGAGAAATCAGGTAATTATTTTAAAGCCCATTCCGGTGGGCCGCTGGTACAGCATGCCTTGCCGGTGATGCTGGAATTATATCATCAGGGCTTGATCTCGCTCGAAAAAATTGTAGAGAAGATGAGTCATCATGTGGCGGAGATTTACCGCATGAAAGATAGAGGTTATATCAGGGAAGGGTATTATGCCGATTTAGTATTGGTTGATCTGCATCAGCCATGGAACGTTTCTGCTGAAAATATTTTATACAAATGCGGATGGTCGCCGTTAGAAGGTCAAGCATTTCAAAGTAAGATTGTGAAGACTTTTGTAAATGGACATTTAGTATATGATGAAGGAGTTTTCAATTCATCAAAAACAGGTATGAGGTTGTTGTTTGAAAAGGAGAGATAAATATGTCGCTCCTCCGGAGCTCTGAACATATATTTTTATGGTGTTTTATTAATATGTCGCGCCCCTACGGGGCCAAGTTTACGTCGTACATTGATAGTATTTCTAAATCCACATTGAATGATTTTGTATTCGGCTCCGTAGGAGCGGAATATGAATAGCATAATATTCAATATGCGTCCAAATCAAGCCCCAGCGGGGCGACACAATCATTGGCCCCTCTTACGAACCAATTTATTTCACTGCAACGTCTCTCGAATCATTGGTTCGTGTCTTCACGAACCAATTTGGCACTCCATTAAATTCCCTATATTTGCAACAAAGTTGCAAATATTATGACACAGAAATTACCCGTTACCGTATTGAGCGGATTTTTAGGAGCCGGAAAAACCACTTTACTCAATCACGTGTTGCACAATAAAGAAGGGATGAAAGTGGCCGTTATCGTAAATGATATGAGTGAAGTGAATATTGATGCAGGGCTGGTTAAACGAGAAAACACCCTGAGTCGTACGGATGAGAAGCTCGTGGAGATGAGTAATGGTTGTATATGCTGTACGCTCCGTGAGGATTTGCTGAAAGAGGTAGAAAAGCTGGCCGCTGAAAAACGTTTTGATTATCTGCTCATAGAAAGTACCGGCATCAGTGAACCTTTACCGGTGGCGCAGACCTTTACCTACCAGGACGAAAACAATAATATAGATCTCTCTAAGATTTCTACGCTTGATACGCTTGTAACGGTAGTAGATGCGTACAATTTTATACGCGATTATACTAGTGTACAAACCCTGCAGGATCGTTCCCTTACCGATATGAAAGATGACTATAGAACAATCGTAAATTTATTAACGGATCAGGTCGAATTTGCTAATGTAATAGTCCTGAATAAAACAGATCTGGTGAGTCGGGAAGATGTGGGTGTATTGAAAGCCATGATCCGTAAGCTCAATGCAGATGCGAGGATTGTGGAGTCCAGTTTTGGAAAAATAGATATCAAAGAGATCATGAACACCGGATTATTCGATTTTGATAAAACTTCTCAAAGTGCCGGATGGATTGACGAACTGAATAAAGATCATGTGCCTGAAACTGAAGAATATGGTATCAGCAGTTTTGTGTTCAGGGATAAACGACCTTTTCATCCCGCCCGTTTCTGGACGTATCTCAATACGCAATGGCATGGTAATATCATTCGAAGTAAAGGGTTGTTCTGGATAGCCAGCAGAAAAAATGAGGCACTCAACTGGAGTCAGGCAGGAGGTAGTTTGCGGGCGGATAAGGCCGGCGTATGGTGGGCTAGTATGCCGTATAAAGACAGAATCAGCTATGCTGCCTTTGTAGAAAATCAGACAGCTATTGAAAGCAAATGGGATAAACGATTTGGTGACAGAGAAAATGAGTTGGTGATTATTGGTCAGGATCTGGATAAGGAGACTATTATGCGTGAATTACAAAACTGTCTTTGTACGGAATCCGAAATCAGGGATATGGAAGCCGGATTGAGATTTAAGGATCCGTTTCCGATATAGTATTCATTTAATGTATATATTTGCAACTCTGTTGCAGTTTTTAATGCGGTTAATTTTAACCATATTATCTTTTTTTAGCTTAGCTATCTCTGCTCGCGCGCAGTGTGTATTATCCTTATCCGGACATATTTATGATTCGGAGACAAAGGAACATTTACATCAGGCGACGGTTCAAATACGAGAGCTCAAGCAATCTACGAAAACCGATAGTGCCGGTAATTTTCGTTTTCTGAGTTTGTGTGCCGGTACTTACACGTTGATTTTTTCCCATGCAGGTTGTGTATCTGTTACACGTCATATTCATCTCAAGGCCGACTATGAATTAGATATCGTACTGGATCATCATGTGAGTCAATTAAAAGATGTAATCGTGCAAGGTGATGTAGCTACGCAACAACTCATGCCGGTTGAAACCATCAAAGGATTAGCATTGAAAGCTACAAGAGGA
>JBKCGY010000239.1:0-7986 GCA_046303015.1 Bacteroidota bacterium
AGACGTAGGAGAGGAAGCACCCAACTTTTTGATTGCTTGAAATCGTAAAGATTGCATAGTAATAAGTTTAAGATGCAAAAAAAAGAAAAAAAAGCGTCTTTTAGTATATTTTATCGTCTTATTGTGGATAAAATCAACAAAAAAGGCAATATTTTCTACAAAATAACGCTTGTTTGTTTAATAATTTATGTTTCTATGGGGTTAAATATTAGATATAAAAAAATCTAATATGTTTTTCGCCAGCGGATAGTACACATGATTGGTACGATTAAAAAGGGGAGGTAAATACTTCTGTATCGCACAATAGCGCCTAGTTGCGGTACAATATAACCGGTTAATAATAATAGAATGATGGAAAGCATCATGAAAAACAATACCGCCTCGTGTCTGTATGGATTATCGGTAAATCTGAAAAACCAAATAAACAGGATAAGCCAAAGACTAATGATCTCAATAGCGCTTAAAAAATAAGTAAAGGATTTTACTTCATTTAAATAAGGTCTTGCCAATGTGTGATTCAAGGCATTCGGAACGTTGTAAATAAAACTTTTGAAGTTAGATTCCAGTTGAGGTTGGGGCAACATGGAATTACCTCCCAGCTTGATAAATTCCTTATTACGCATAATAATTGAAGTGGGGAGATCGATCTTTGGGTAGACATATTTTGTGGTGAAAAATACAATGCTACCAACGAATCCTATGATTAGGAAAGGAGCCCATTTATATCGTTGTAATTGTGCAGACCACCACCATGCTGTTATTGCAGGAATGGATGCCAGTACCACATAGTTTCTGACCGGAAATATACAGAGCATAAAAAGAATCAGTAACAGGATGTGCTTTCGTGTATATGCTTTACGTAATATATTAAAATGTAATAAATAGGCAATTGAACAGAGGGCTGCAAAAACAATACCATCCTTGTGTATACCGGATGTCCAGAACAGAAAAGAAGGTATCATGAAGGTAGTGGCGGCTATGATGGCTAGTTTGCCTTTAAAAATATCTCTCATTAATCGGATAAAGGCAATAGGGCCCACAAAGGTTAAAAGGGAATAGAAAATCACATTGACATAATATCTGGATCCGCTGAAGATATTCATAATGGCAACGATTTTAATCATATACAGATGTCGCAGATCATTCCAGTAAGAATCATTTCCGGAAAAAAGATGATCAAATTTTTTATGATCCGGATTAAAGAAAATCTCAGAAAAAAAATTCAGCGGATCATGCATTAGCATATTTGTTTGAGGCAAACTGTTGTAAAAAAACACCCAGGTATCTGCAGTGTGCTGATAATTAGGTATTTTACTATGAAATATTCCATATACAATACCTGCTATTACTTTAACTGTAAAAAAGGTAGTTAGCCAAAAAGGAGTAAGCCGGCTTTTCTTGAAAAACGAAATCTTGTTAACCAGCCAAATAGAGATAAGCAGATAAAATATAAATATGATGTAGTCCATGATACGAAGCTCGAAAATAAAATATTTCTTTCATTGAATCAGCCGGTTTTATTGCATTGATGTATTTTTGGTTTTTGATAATATAATATGGAAGTAACTGTAAAGACTGCGCAGCAACTGCGTTTAACCGAGGAGGAATTTGAATTAATCAAACAAAAACTGGGCCGCACACCGAATTTTAATGAACTATGTGCTTTTAGTGGTATGTGGAGCGAACACTGTAGCTACAAAAATTCGATCAAATGGTTAAAAACATTGCCGCGGGATGGAGGTAGAATGCTGGTTAAAGCCGGGGAGGAGAATGCCGGTCTAATGGATATAGGCGAAGGTATGGGCGTTGTATTTAAAATTGAAAGTCACAATCACCCTTCTGCCATCGAGCCTTTTCAGGGTGCTGCCACAGGGGTGGGTGGTATTCACAGAGATATTTTTACGATGGGAGCAAGGCCTATTGCAGCGTTAAACTCACTGCGTTTTGGAAATTTATCTTCTGCCAAAACACAGCATTTGCTGGAAGGGGTTGTTCATGGCATTGGCCATTATGGGAATTGTTTTGGTGTGCCAACGGTAGGGGGTGAGGCTTATTTTGAATCCTGTTATCATACCAATCCTCTGGTAAATGCTATGAGTGTAGGTGTTGTGAAAGTAGGAGAAACTGTTTCCGCAACTGCAGAAGGCAAAGGGAATCCTGTATTCTTTGTAGGTAGTGCTACAGGTAAAGATGGAATTGGCGGAGCCAGTTTTGCCAGTGCCGACATTACAGAAGAGAGTGCAGAAGAGTTGCCGGCGGTTCAGGTAGGGGATCCATTTCAGGAAAAGAAATTGCTGGAGGCTTGTCTGGAAGTAATCCAAACCGGTGCCGTTGTAGGTATGCAGGATATGGGGGCCGCAGGTATCATTTGTTCAACTGCAGAAATGAGTGCAAAGGGTGGTGTAGGTATGCGTATTGATCTCGATAAGGTTCCTACTCGTCAGGCAAACATGAAGACTTGGGAATTGCTGTTGAGTGAAAGTCAGGAAAGGATGCTGATGGTGGTTGAGAAAGGGAAAGAGGCTTTAGTACAAAAGGTTTTTGAAAAATGGGATCTGCCTTGTTCGGAAATCGGAGAAGTTACTGATGATGGCATTTTGCGTTTTTATATGCATGGTGAACTGGATGCAGAGATACCTGCAGAAGCATTAGTGCTGGGTGGTGGTGCTCCTCAATATGATAGATCTTATCAAAAACCGTCTTATTTTGAGAAAATAGAATCTTTTCAAATAGATTCTGTTCTAATTCCCAATGATTTACAGGCAGAAGCAACGCAGCTTGTTCAGGTTCCCAATATTGCCAGTAAAAGATGGATCTATAAGCAATACGATAGTATGGTAGGAACCGCTAATATGTCAACAAACTATCCATCGGATGCACCACTGGTTTGGATCAAAGGAACCAATCGTGCTTTGTCTGTAACCGTAGACTGCAATAGTAAGTATGTGTTTGCCGATCCGTATAAAGGAGCCATGATCGCCGTGAGCGAAGCGGCAAGAAATATTGTTTGTAGCGGTGCGATTCCATTAGGTGTCACCAACTGTCTTAATTTCGGAAATCCGTATGACCCAGAAGTTTATTATCAATTTGTACATGCGATTAAAGGCATGGGAGATGCCTGTCGCAAATTTGATACTCCTGTCACGGGGGGTAATGTGAGTTTTTATAATCAGAATCCGGAAGGGCCTGTATATCCCACGCCAACGATAGGTATGGTGGGCTTGCTGGAGCAACTCGATCATAAAATGACTTTGTCATTTCAGCAAGCAGGACATTTAATTATTGTGCTGGGTGTGATGCGAAATGATTTGGGTAGCAGTGAATATTTGCAAAAGATTAAAGGCGTTGAGTATAGTCCGGCTCCTTCTTTTGATCTGGATGAAGAGTTTAGATTGCAAGAGCTGGTGAAAAAGCTGATTCGCAATAAACTTGTGAATTCTGTGCATGATATAAGCGAAGGCGGTCTATTTGTAAATTTACTTGAAGCCGCTTTTCAAAATCAACTTGGATTTGAGGTAAATCAAAAAGACAAATCCATCAGGTCTGATGCATTTTGGTTTGGTGAATCTCAAAGCAGAGTGGTTGTATCTGTTGATCCTGAAAAATTAAAGGAGTTCCAATCTGACTGCGGCAATCATCCCTTTACAATTTTAGGTTCGGTAACAGAAAGCATCATTAAAGTTGATGGGGGTCATTGGAGAGATATCAATTATTGGAAAAATTTGTACGATACATCCATTGAAAAATATATGTCCGTTCATTCATCATAATCCATTTTAACTTTAAACGGTACACTTTTACGTTTTCTTATTCATGAATAAAAATCAACAGATCATTGTAACGGGAGCAGCGGGGTTTATTGGCAGTTGTATGGTGCAATGGCTCATAAGTAATGGTTACACAAATCTTATTGCAGTAGATGATTTTTGCAAGGAGGCTAAAAAGCCGAATCTGGCCTCTAAGAAAATGGTAGCATATATTGAACGAAACCATTTCTTTGAATGGCTTCTTCATTTGACTGTTCCCCCGGCTTACATCATACACCTGGGTGCACGAACGGATACCACTGAGTTTGATTATCGTATCCATCAGGAGCTCAATGTGGAATACACACAGCAGTTATGGAACTATTGTGCGATCCAACAGGTTCCTTTGATCTATGCCTCCTCTGCAGCTACATACGGTGACGGTCATTTAGGATATAAAGATGATCATGAGCTGCCTTTCCTTTTAAATCCCTTAAATCCTTATGGTGTTTCAAAGAATGAAGTCGATAAGTGGGTATTGCATGAGGAAATACATCCGCCATTCTGGGCAGGCTTAAAATTTTTTAATGTCTATGGGCCGAATGAATATCATAAAGGCAGAATGGCCAGTGTGATCTTTCACTCATTTAATCAGATTCGTCAAACTGGAAAAGTACGTCTGTTTCGTTCTCATCGGCCGGATTATAAAGATGGTTGGCAGCTTAGAGATTTTATTTATGTGAAGGATGTAATTGGTGTGATTGGATGGATGATGGAAGAAACGGTTGATCGACTGGAAAGAGAAGAGGATCTTTCCATCAACTCAAAAACAAATCTGAAATCAGGACTATATAATTTGGGGACCGGTAAGGCCAGAAGTTTTTATGATCTGGTAGTATCCACATACAAGGCTATGCAACTGGAACCTAATATTGAATATATAGATATGCCGGAAGATATTCGTGATAAGTATCAATATTTCACGGAGGCCGACATGCAGAAATTGAAAACTGCCGGCTATAATAAAAGCTTCGCTTCACTGGAAGATGGGGTAAGGGATTATATACAGCAATATCTTATGAAGGAAATGTATTTCTGAATGGAGTTATGATCTCAGAAATCGAATGTTCCTTTTTATGCCTTTGAATTGGGTGCGTTTCAAAGGTGAGTCATTGAAGATTTTATTAAAGCTTTCTTCTGTCATTGCTTCCCATTCAGCATTACTTAGGTTGAGTATTTCAGGAATCGGTTTTAGCTCTGAAGATTGATGAGGCTTGCTGAATCGATTCCATGGACAAACATCTTGACATATATCGCAGCCAAACATCCAGTCTTCAAATTGCCCCTTGTAATTTTCAGGAATCAAAGCTTCTTTTAACTCAATCGTGAAGTAAGATATACACCGACTTGCATCGATTACTTTGTTCGGCAGAATTGCATCAGTCGGACAATGATCAATACATGCAGTGCAGGTTCCGCAATAGTCTTTGAGGAAGGGAGGGTCTGGTTCTATTTTCAAATCCGTAATCAGCGTTGCAATGAAAAAAAAGGAGCCGGATTTTTTGTTGATGAGATTTCCATTTTTCCCAATCCATCCGAGTCCGCTTTGCAAAGCCCAGCTCCTTTCCAGTACGGGCGCACTATCAACAAATCCTCTGCCTTGTATATCTCCGATTTCATTTTTGATGTTTTGTAAAAGGAGTTTTAGTTTTTTACGGATGATATCATGGTAGTCTTCCCCATACGCATATTTTGCAATTTTAGGGGCTTGCTCATTTTGTTTTTCCGAAGGAAAATAGTTGAATAGAAGTGTAATAACCGTTTTGGCGCCCGGAAAAAGTTTAGTGGGATCAATGCGAAGATCAAAATGATTTTCCATGTATTGCATGGTGCCCTGCATGCCTTTGGAAAGCCATTGTTCCAGTCGCCTGGCATCCTCATCCAGCGGCTTCGCTGCAGCGAAGCCGCAATAATCAAACCCCAGCGTAGCGGCCTGCTCAATGATATAAGACTTATAATTTGAAGGAGAAATCAAATGAAGTTATTGAAGTATATTATCAATGATTGATTTTAATTCACGATAAGATCCATATCTGTCTTTCTGATTTAGATTCATTACAAAAAGAATGGCCGAATATTTTTTTTGATTGTCAACCCAAGGAAAACTTCCGGATAAACCCGGACTGCAAACTGACTGACTTCTTACTGATTCAGGTACGGCATCCTTTCTGGGAGAAATAGCTAAGGGGTTATCCATTAACCATTCTCCTAAACCATATCCCCATTTCCCTGCTTCATCCGGTGAATAACTGATAATGCAATCTCTTCCAATTTTATTCTTCTGCATCTCTTGAATCAAGGCTTTACTGATGATTCTTTTCCCATTGTAGATACCATCATTCAGAATCATTTGTAAGAATTTGATATAATCATTCGGGGTGCTCCATGCACCTCCCGCTGCAAGTGGAAGCCCTTGTTTCCCAAAATCGGTATCTGTCATTCCCAATGGTTCTGCGATCCTTTCTTTAAAGAGCGTCTCAAAATCCTTTTCGCCCACTTTCTCCATAACGGCAGCCAGTATCTGCATGCCTGCATTCCCGTATCTGAATGATTTACCGGGTTCACCTTCCATTGGGTATTCGAGGATCTGCTCCACATAGGCGCTCATAGTTTGTACTTTTTGAAAGGACGTAATAGTTTCTCTGAGTCCACCCTCTTTAATTCCCGTAGTATGTGAAAGGCAATGCCAGATTTTGATGTGCCCTTTCCCATATTTGGAAAGGATCGGCAAAAACTTTCCAACGGTGTCGCTTAAACGAAATTTATTCTCATCGATAAAGGTCATAGCTAATGCAGCTGTCAACCATTTGCTCGCGCTCGCTATTCGCTCGTGCGTATCGGGTGTAAAATCTTTCATAAATGCATCTTCCTCCAGATCTTTTGCTCTGGCCCGCATCTTTGCAAATGCTCGCTGCTTCTTACTCATGTCATTGAAAGCCTGACGGTATACAACCTGACTGTCTTTCAAAATAATCAAAACAGCCCGTCCACCCAGTTCTTCCAGATGTAGATTAACCCAATCTGTTGCTTTTTCAAAGCGATCTTGAGCCCTCGTGGACTGAAAAAATAACAGAAATATTAAAAATAAGCTGACGTTCAGTCGGATTCGCTTTATGTTTTCTGACATTGTTGCTGAATAATAAGATTGGAAATGCATTTGTGCTTAATTAAGTAAAGTTATTTGAAATGACTTTAATGTTGAAATGGATTATAGATTATAAATGTAGGTAACCAAATAAATAAAAGCTTGATTTATGAATTTAAACAACTTTACCATCAAAGCTGCCGAAGCCGTGCAACAGGCACAACAACTTGCCTTTAATGTACAGCATGCTTCGATTGAAACAGAACACTTACTAAAGGCGCTTCTGGAACAGAAAGATGTGCCTATTGAATATTTACTTAAAAAAAATAATGTAACCATCAATTTGTTACATACTCGATTGGAAGAAGCATTGAATAAGCTTCCTAAAACATCCGCCGAGCCGGCTCAGGCCCTTGGCCGTGAGGCTAATAATACTTTAATGCGTGCGGTTGCGCTTTTGAAAACTTTTGGGGATGATTTTGTTACATCGGAACATCTGTTGCTTGCCATCATACAGGGAAATGATAGCACGGCTAAATTGCTCAAAGAAGCAGGTTGTACTGATAAAGGTCTAATTACTGCGATTAAAGAACTCAGAAAAGGAGAAACTGTCAAAAGCCAGACACAGGAGACTTCATTTCAGTCTTTGCAGAAATATGCAAAGAACTTGATTGAAATGGCGCGGCAAGGTAAACTTGATCCTGTCATAGGCAGAGATGAAGAGATCAGGCGTACGCTTCATATTCTTAGTCGCCGCTCTAAAAACAATCCTATTCTCGTGGGAGAACCGGGTGTTGGGAAAACAGCTATTGCAGAAGGATTGGCTATTCGTATTGTGAATGGGGATGTGCCTGAAAATCTGAAATCAAAAATCATTTATGCTCTTGATATGGGTCAGCTCATTGCAGGTGCTAAATATAAAGGTGAGTTTGAAGAGCGTCTTAAAGGCGTAGTAAAAGAAGTCAGTTCAAGCGAAGGCGAAATCCTTTTATTCATTGATGAGATACATACGCTGGTAGGTGCTGGCGGCGGAGAAGGGGCCATGGATGCGGCTAATATTTTGAAGCCTGCTCTTGCGCGCGGAGAGTTAAGAGC
>JBKCGY010000240.1:0-6981 GCA_046303015.1 Bacteroidota bacterium
GGATCGTATGATATCTTCCTGCATGGGCCTGAATTGGTCATAGCCCCAATAGTGTTGTAGAATTTGATGAATGTCTTTCATGGTTAGGTTATTTTAGATCACTTTTTTGATGAAGAGTCTGACAGAATTGATAGCCAGCACAACATCACTCATGCCCATTACCAGTGCTCCGAAAGTAGGTGTTAAAAAGCCAAGTGCTGCAATGGGAATGGCTACAATATTATAACAAAAAGCCCAGAATAGATTTTGTTTGATGGTAACATAGGTATGTTTACCGAGACCTAATGAGAGCGGGAGATTTTTTAAGCCATGATTCATGAGTACTACATCGGCGGTTTGCATCGCTACCTGTGAAGCTTCGCTTAATGAAATACCTATAGTTGCTTTTGCTAACGCAGGTGCATCATTAATCCCATCACCAATCATCGCAGTTGGTGTTTTTTTATTGAGTGCATCAATGATCTCCAGTTTTTCTTCCGGATTTTTTTCTGCGATTACTTCATCAATATTTAGTTGCTTAGCTATGAGTTCGCATTTTTCTTTTCTGTCGCCACTCAATAAGACGGTACGAATTTGATTGGATTTCAGATATTGAATGATACTTGCCGCTTCTGTTCGCAGCTCATCTATTACATCGATCCAGCCTAAGAGCGAATTGTTTTTTATGATGTAAATATTGTGTGAAGCGTCCTTTGTCAACTCCTGCGCTGCTTTATAAGATCCGGCTATATACAGATTTCCCTGATCGTCTGTTGCCTTCATTCCCAGTCCTTTGATCTCTTCCAATTTACCCCATCTGTATTCTTTTTTTGTTTTCCAGGCCTCTGATACGCAGCGTGCAATGGGGTGGTTAGAATATTTTTCAAGTGCATACACAATGGTTTTAAAATTTTCTTCGTCAATAGATGGATCTGTAATTTGAAATTGTGCAATATTGAATTTGCCGGTAGTGAGTGTCCCCGTTTTATCAAAAACGACCTGGCGGATATTCTTGAATAACTCCAGGCTTTTGGCATTGCGGAATAAGACTCCATTACGTGCGGCTCTTCCCAAACCTACGGCAATCGCTGCGGGTGTAGCCAATCCCATGGCACAAGGACAGGCAATGACCAATACAGCAATGCTTCGCATGAGGGCATCTGTAAAATTTTCCAGAAAATACCAGTTGCCAATAAATGTCACCAAGGCAATGATGAGAACGGCGGGAACAAAGATGGCGCTGATCTTATCCGCCAATTGCTGAACAGGAGGTTTTTCTCCTTGGGCCTGTTTAACCAGATTGACAATGTTAGATAAGGTAGAGTCTTTTGCTGCAGCCGTGACCTGCGCCCTTATTGTACCATCCACCAGTAGGCTTCCTCCGATTAAAATGTCTTTTTCTTTTTTCGTGATGGGAAGGCTTTCTCCAGTGATGATACTTTCATTTACCGTGGCATCTCCCCATAAAATCTTACAGTCCGCCGGCACTTGTTCGCCACTCTTGACAAGAATGAGATCGCCTACCCGGAGGGCACTGTTTTCTATCTGAAAGATTTGTTCCTGATGCTGATCATCAAAGGCAATCATGTTTGCCATCACTTTTTGTGATCTCGCTAGTGTTTTCAACGCTCTTTGGGTATGCTGTATGGAGGAATCTTCCATATAGTTGCCAAAAAAAACGAGCGTGATGATGGTGGCGGCTGTTTCATAAAATAAATAATTTTCCGCTTCGCCAATAAGGGTGCCGTATAAACTATAGGCGAAGGCGGCAGAGGCTCCGATGGTAATTAACACATTCATGTTTGGCATTCTGTTCAGAATACTTCTGAATGCACTTCTGCCGAAATAATACATGCCGGTTATATAAACAGGAAGGCAAAGGGCAAGTTGCACATAGGGGTTCATGAGCCAATGCCATTGCAACCATCCGTGAAACATGTGTAATAAAAGAAGAAGGGTAAAGGGTGCACAGATCAGTAAGTAGCGCAGATACATATTCATGGGTTCCTTATCCGGCATCAGCTTTTTTTCATCCTCGTTCACTACTGTATACCCCAGTTGTTGAATTCCCTTGCGAAGTTTATCAAGCGTATTGTCATCAGCGGTAATTTCACAACTCATTTCAGTGCTTACCGGATTTACCTGAATATGGGAAGCTCCTTCTTTTTTGAGATAATTAGTTATCGTAAGGGCACAATTTGCACAGGTCATTCCCTCAACTTTCCAATTCAAATGGCGGGTAGTATTTGACATATTATCCAAATATCTTTCTTACAAATTTACATAACCTAAACAGGCTTTCTCGCTGATAACTCACAATATCTTTGCAACTTTGAATCAATTTATTAGATGGAACTTCTTTTTTCAATAGATCAGTTGCCGGAAGTGGTTGCAAAGTTCTGGCAGACTTACGGCAATCGGAAAGTTTTTGCGTTGCAGGGCTCTATGGGGGCCGGGAAGACAACTTTTGTGCATGCGCTATGTGATTTGCTGAGAGTGGAAGATCCTGTTTCCAGTCCTACATTTTCCATCATCAATCAGTATCAAACAGCAGCGGTTAAACCTTTTTACCATATTGATCTTTATCGTTTGAAAGATATGGAAGAAGCCGTGGCAATTGGAATTGAGGAACTGATCTATAGTGGAGAACTTTGCTTTATTGAATGGCCTGGATTGATAAAAGATATGTTGCCGGATGAAACTTGTTGGATAGATATAGCGGCTATTTCGCAAAATGAAAGGCTGCTCAAGGTTAGTTAAGCCGTTATTATTTTGTAATTTGTGCCTCATCGATCATTAATTTGCCTTACGTTATTATGTCATCTTCAAAAAAGCCTATTGTCAGTGCTTCCTTCAACTATGAGACGATGGAAGAAATGTTGGACATCCCTAAAAAATCAGGTAGTCTGGTAATTGGTTTGCCCAACGAACAGGACCTTCAGGAAAATCGGGTAGCCCTTACTCCGGAAGCGGTTCATGTGCTAACCAATAATGGCCATACTGTTTTACTGGAATATCATGCCGGGGAGGGTGCGCATTATTCCGATAAGGATTTCAGTGATGCCGGTGCTAAAATTGCTTATAACAAGAGTGAGGTGTATCAGGCCGATATGCTAATCAAGTCGGCTCCGGTGAGTGAGTCGGAGCTGGAGTATCTCAAGCCCGGACAGACTATTATATCTCCCATTCATATTGCGGTGATGAAGTCGGAGATTATGCAGGTGATGATGAATAAAAAGATCACGGCGCTTTCTTTTGAAAATTTAAAAGATGATTCAGGTCACAACCCCATTGTAAGAAGTATGAGTGAGATTGCGGGTAGTGCCGTGATGCTTATAGCGGGTCAATATTTAAGTAGTTTCAATAATGGGAAAGGTGTTTTATTGGGAGGGATCAGCGGTATTCCGCCGACAAAGGTTATCATTATAGGGGCCGGTATTGTGGGTGAATATGCTGCTAGGACGGCAATGGCTATGGGGGCGAGCGTAAAGGTTTTTGACAATAACATCTATCGGCTGAAGCGGATGCAAAATGCAATTGGCCACCGGATGTGGACATCCGTAATTGAACCCAAAATTCTGGCCAAGCAATTAAAGACTTGTGATGTTGCTGTAGGGGCTTTGTCATCTACCGGTGGAGGAAGAACGCAGGTGGTAGTATCTGATGAGATGGTTTCGGCTATGCGTCCTGGTAGTGTGATCGTGGATGTCAGCATCGATCGGGGCGGTTGTTTTGAAACCAGTGAGGTGACCAGTCATGAAAGTCCGATATTCATGAAATATGGGGTTATTCATTATTGTGTTCCAAATATTCCCAGTGGTTTTGCGAGAACAGCATCACAAGCGATCAGTAATGTATTGATGCCTTTGCTTTTGGAAATTGGAGACGAGGGAGGATTGGAGAATTTACTCTGGCATAAACTGAATATCCGGAATGGTATTTACTTATACAAGGGAGCACTCACCAATATTTATCTAAGTCAGCGGTTTGATCTAAAATATACCGATCTGAATTTGTTGATTGCCAGCAGAAGGTAAAATAAGTATTATTTATAGCGAATGATAGGCAGATTCCTGTTGCAGAAAGGGTATTCTTTGGGATCATTACTGCTTACAATAATGAGTCTTTCTGCGCAGTAATTACTGATCAATGAGAGATATAAACCTATTCCCTTTTCATCGAGATTTGTGCCGGGTTCATCAAGCAGGATTACGGCTGTATCAGAAAAGATCGCCTGCGCCAGTTTTACTCTTTGCATCATGCCACTACTGAAATAGCGAATTTGCTTTTCGGAGGCTTTTTCTAAGTCTATATAATTAATGATATCCTCGACAGAAAGGTTTTGAATAAATGGTTTAAACTGTACATGAAAGGTGAGGAATTCTTTAAGGGTCATTTCGCCGGGAAGATCAAGGTATGGCGCTGCGATTGAAATATGAGTATAATAATGCTCATTCGGGATCAATTTGCCTTTGCTTTCAAAAAGGATATTGCCTTCGTTTGGTGTTAAACTCCCAGCAATCAATTGAAGAAGGGTAGATTTGCCGGATCCATTAGATCCTGTAATTACGGTATGATTGCCACTTTCAAAATCAAATGAGATATGTCGAAATATCCATTCCCTATTAAAGCGTTTACCAATATCAGAAAGTGATATTTTCATCTGATGGATTTTTATTCATCCTTTTGATGATTCCGATTTCAGACTTTTTGATGAAGGCAAGGATTTCTTTCTTAATATCTGAGTCTTTGAAATTCTTTTCTATGATCTCCAATGCTTTGGAGACATTATGTTTTTCAACAAATATGATATGATAGATGTCGAATATCTCTTCCTGTTGTTCTTTGGTAAAACCTCTTCTCGCCAGACCTACATTATTGATGCCCACATAACTTAAAGGCTCTCTGGCCGCTTTTACAAAAGGTGGAACGTCTTTTCTAATGGCACTCATGCCTCCGATATAGGTGTGTGCACCAATATGGGTAAACTGGTGAGCCGCACTCATGCCTCCGATGATGGCATAATCGTCTACCAATACATGTCCGGCCAGTTGAACTGAGTTGGCTAAAATGACATGGTTGACAATGATACAATCGTGTGCCACATGAGCGTAGGCCATAATCAGACAGTGCTGACCAATTTTAGTAGTCTTTTTGTCGGATGTGCCGCGGTGTACAGTTACGCATTCTCGAATGACTGTATAATCACCGATCTCGGCGAGCGTATATTCACCTTTAAATTTGAGATCCTGGGGTACGGCACCGATTACCGCACCGGGAAAGATCTGACAATGACTTCCGATACGTGAACAGGGAAAAATCGTTACGTTGCTCATGATATGTGTACCATCGCCTATCTCTACATCATCATGAACCATAGCGAAGGGGTCGATGGTTACATTTTTCCCAATTTTTGCATTGGGATGCACAAAAGCAAGATTACTGATCATGATCCTGTTCTTTTTACAATTTGAGCCGTTAGTTCTGCCTGGCAAACGATTTTACTTCCTACAAAAATAGTACCTCTCATTTCACAAATACCTCTCCGGATCGGATGCATTAATTCCATTTTAAGAATCAATGTGTCTCCGGGGACCACTTTTTGTTTGAATTTACAATTATCTACTTTTAAGAAATAAGTATCATATTTATCATTCGTATTTCTGGGGATAGCTAGCACACCTCCACATTGGGCCAGCGCTTCTATTTGCAGGACGCCCGGCATTACATAATTTCCCGGGAAGTGACCTTGAAAGAAAGGTTCATTGTACGTTACATTTTTGATACCGATGATATGCGAGTCGGTATGTTCTATGATCTTATCTACCAGAAGGAATGGAAAACGGTGTGGCAAGGTCCTTTCAATCTCCTGAATATCATATAAGGGTGGTTGATCAGGAGAGTAGTTAACAACAGAAGCTTTATTTTTTTGCTTTTTTATATGCTCCTTAATTTTTTTTGCAAAGGCAACATTGCTGGCATGACCCGGGCGATTGGCAATGATATGTGCTTTAACGGGATAACCCACTAAGGCAAGATCGCCTACCAGATCCAGTAATTTATGTCTGGCTGGCTCATTGGGGAATCGAAGTTGTAGGTTATTTAAATAACCCTCACTTGTTACTGCAAATTTTTCCTTACCGAAACTTTTGGCAAGATTATCAAGTTGTGTTTCGGAAACAGGCTTATCAACTACAACAATAGCATTATTCAGATCGCCCCCTTTGATTAGATTATTATTGAGCAAAAATTCCAGTTCATGAAAAAAAGAAAACGTGCGGCAAGGGGCAATATCTTCCGCAAATGTGGACAGATCTTTTAAGTGAGCATGTTGCGTTCCCAGTACCGGAGAGTTGAAATCGATTAGCGTATTGAAGCGATAAGATTCGGAAGGCAGGGCTACCATCTCCACCTTTTTTTCTTCGTCTTTAAAATAAATATTCTCTTGTATCGTGTACCATTGTTTAATGGCATTTTGTTGTGTTTTGCCTGCTTTTTGCAATAATTCAACAAACGGGAGCGCGCTTCCGTCCATTATGGGAACTTCAGCCCCATCAATCTCAATTAAAACGTTGTCAATTTCTGCAGCCGTAAGTGCGGCCATTAAATGCTCAATAGTGCTTACGGAAGCGCCATTATGCTGAATGGTTGTACTTCGATTCGTTTCCACCACAAAATCTACATCCGCTTTTACGGTAGGTTTGCCGGCCAGATCTATTCGCTGAAAAACAATGCCTGAATTTTCCGGAGCCGGATGAATTTGAATTGTAACCGATTGTCCGGTATGAATACCAATACCGGAAACAGAGGCAATTTGGGCGATGGTATGTTGAAAATCAATATACTGACGATTTGAATCTGCCATAGGATGCGAAAGTAATAAAATCCCCTAAGAATGAGTAGGATAAACTGAAATTTATACGGTAGCCCAAGGCCGGAATCAATAAGAAGTTTTAATGGTTTCCATCTTTTTCACTATTGTTTCCAACTCAACTATACGTT
>JBKCGY010000241.1:0-7081 GCA_046303015.1 Bacteroidota bacterium
TCGATTGCGGCCAGTCACAGTGCGCTCAAAACAAATCATAAAATATTATTTCTTGAAGAAACAGGAGAATTCAAATACAGCATAGATCGATCGCTTTGGAGCCTGAAAAGAGCCGGCATGCTGGATCATGTATCCGGTCTGATCATTGGCGGATTCAATATTAAACCCGACGATAATCATGACGCTGAATTTGTAAAAACACTGGAAGAAATCGTTCTTGAGAAAGTCGGTGATTGTGACTTCCCTGTATGTTTTGACTTTCAGGTGGGACATCAAAAGAATAATTTTGCATTGAAGTGCGGAATGGAACATATCCTTCAAGTAAGTACTAATACATGTATCCTTTTTGAAACGTAAAATACCCATAACGAAATCTAGATAACAAAAGAGATGAATACTTTAAGGGCATAAAATATGGTAATTAAAGAAATAAAAAATATACATATGAAACGACCTCCATTTCTAAAAAAAGGCGACTGGATCGGAATTACTTGTCCGGCAGGATATCTGGAAAGAAGCAAAGCACAGAAATGCATTGATATCTTGCAAAAATGGGGATACCAGGTGCTTGTTGGGAACACATTAAACAGTCCATCGAAAAATTATTTCAGTGCTTCAGACGAAGATAGAGCGGAAGAATTACAAGCCATGCTCGATGCTCCTGAAATCAAAGCCATCCTTTGTGGACGGGGTGGGTATGGCATTTCGCGAATGATTGATCAAATAGATTTTCGAAAGTTCAAAAAAAAACCAAAATGGATCATTGGGTTCAGTGACATTACACTCCTGCATTGTCATCTGCACTCAAAATATAAGATCAGCAGTATGCATGCCCCCATGGCTACCGCTTTCAATGAAGGTGAAAACAAATACATTCTGTCGATTAAAGATATGCTGTCAGGGAAACCCACCCGATATTCCATCAAACAAAATAAATGGAATCGTCACGGCAAAGCAACCGGGCAACTTGTAGGAGGAAATCTGGCATTAATCACCCATGCCATTGGAACAAGTTCTGCACTCAACACAAAAAACAAAATATTATTCATTGAAGATATCGGTGAACATCTGTATCAAATTGACCGTATGCTCATGCAATTAAAACGAAGCGGGTCATTGAAAAATTTAGCCGGATTGATCGTAGGTCATTTCAGCGATTTAAAAGACACTACTCGGCCATTTGGAAAAATTATTGAGCAAATCATTTTAGAACATGTTCACGAATATAGCTATCCGGTTTGCTTCGGATTTCCGGTGGGACATGAAAAGGAGAATCTTGCATTGAAGATAGGGGCAACATATACGCTGGATATTGGGAAAAAATCCATCAAACTTTTTGAATAATCTGGGTTTAAACCCCCGGATTATTCAATCGTACTCAGCTTTTTAAAATGCGCATTGGACTGACGAAGAAAATCAACCCCCTTTTTAAAAGACCAGTATGGGTAGCCATTCTTGTGATTGTACTTACTGATCTCATAAAGCACTTTCCAGTGGTGAAGGATTTCACGATAGGCTTCCCAAAGTGTAAGTCCCGCATCATAAATATGATTGGGTTCCGCACCCGAACCATTATATTCCAGTATATAATAATTGCGGCCTGCTTTTAAATCTTCAACAGAAAGCGTTTTAATATCATAGCGTCCGTAATAAAAATGGGGCACGTGTTTATTTAGATCATCAAAAACCTGATGCAAGGCATCATCGATCTCATTCTTTAAACTAATGAATCTTGCGCCCCTGTTATGATTGCCGGCATAGGATAAATAAAATTTCTCGCCATTGGCCAGCACGTGCTGAAATACATGCCCGTGCTTTCTTTTCAATTCATCTTCTCGGAAACGAGCCCTGGGGTGTTGTTGTATGAGCGCATGTACAGAATCCGTTCCATTTCCAATTACATGCAACAACTCTTTTGCAAAAAAACCACTTACTTTCCCTTTTGGGGAATCGGGGTATCGATAATAAAAAACGCTCACCTCCAAAGGCAGATCTATTAATTCCTGAATAATGTAGGTAACAGGAATTTTTTTATGATACTCTAACAATTGTTCTTCCGTATCTATCTTTCGGAATAATATACCCTTCATCCCAACATCGGGTTTCACAACAATAGGATATCGGAAGCCCATAGTATTGAGCGTGAATATCACCTTGCCAAAGTCTTCATCCGATTCAACATACATGGTTTTAGGGATAAGATGAGAGGGCAACTGTTCGTACATCTCTTTCTTGCCTTCCCCTTCAAAACCGCCAAAACTAAGGGTAGGGTTGGACGGTGTAAAAAACCACACCGCCCGACTTTTCATCATATACCATAACCAGACAAAGCTGATGGGGAAATAGACAACTTTGAAAGGCCACAATTCCCAGTTTGTCAATTGTCCTAATGGTTTCTTAAGCATAGGCTCAAAGATAAATGAGGTTGATGAAAACTTCCTAAAATGCAAAGATGATACATTAACCGTTTTACATTAGTTTTGAAAAAAAACAGTTGCATGCATATCCCTTCTATGGCTGAAATGATAGCCAATAACGAACAACCGGAAATTCTTTTTTGGGTAGGTTGTGCCGGAAGTTTTGATCAGCGGGCACAAAGAGTAACCAAGGCTTTTGCGATGATCTTACAAGAAGCTGGTATACGTTTTGCTATACTGGGTAAAGAAGAAATGTGCACTGGGGACCCTGCTAGAAGATCAGGTAATGAATTCTTATTTCAGATGATGGCGTATAACAACATACAGGTACTGAACAATTACGGCATCAAAAAAATTGTCACCACCTGCCCTCACTGTTTTAATACCCTTAAAAATGAATACCCTGCACTTGGAGGAGATTACGAAGTCATTCATCATACAACTTTATTACAACAACTCATCAATGAAGGCAAAATAAAATTAAAAGAAGGCGGCAGTTTCAAAGGGAAGAGGATCACCTATCACGACAGCTGCTATCTGGGCAGAGCCAATCAGATTTATGAGGCACCCCGACAGGTACTAGAATTACTTGATGGGGAACTAGTGGAAATGAAGCGATGCCGATCAAACGGTTTATGTTGTGGTGCAGGAGGCGCACAAATGTTTAAAGAAGAAGAAAAAGGAGAGACACGTGTCAATTGGGAACGGGCTAATGAAGCTGTTGAAACAGGAGCAAATATCATTGCGGCTGCATGTCCCTTTTGCAATACCATGATGACTGACGGAATGAAAGTGGCAGGTAAAGAAGACAGTGTTCAGGTGTTGGACGTAGCTGAATTGGTGGCGGAAAGTATCGATCGTAAATAACAGTATTCAATAATAATTTGTTGTCATGGTTGTCAGTTTTTCTCTTTTTGGTTTTGACCTTTGACTTTTGACTTCAGTTATACAAGAGGCTTACTAAGTGCCTCATTAAACTCCTTCCATACATTTTGTGTAATAACCGCTGCAGGAAGAATATCATCCAGCAAAGCACTTACCTGTCCGATCTCCAGTTCTCCTTCTTCCATATCTCCTTCAAACATACCTTTTTTGGCACGTGCTCGCCCTAATATTTGTGTTAATTCTTCTTTGGTAGCACCTCTGTCTTCCGCTGACTGTACCTGTTGATAGAAATGATTTTTTAATAGACGGACAGGTGCCAGTTGCTTCAACATAAGTTTTGTATCTCCCTCTGCGCTACTGATCACGGCTTGTTTAAATTTGATATGACTACTCGCCTCTTCACTGGCTACATATCGGGAACCGATCTGAACGGCCTGGGCTCCCAATACCATGGCGGCCAGCATTTGTCGACCAGTGGCTATGCCCCCCGCTGCAATCACAGGAATATCTACTGCCTTGCATACGGCAGGAATCAGCACCATCGTTGTCGTCTCTTCCCTTCCATTATGTCCACCTGCTTCAAATCCTTCAGCTACTACGGCATCACATCCCGCTTCCTGTGCTTTTACCGCAAACTTACTGCTGCTTACCACATGAACCACCTTGATACCATGTTCTTTCAATTTCGATGTCCACACTTTAGGATTACCTGCACTGGTAAACACAATTGGCACCTTTTCATCTATAATCGTTTGAATATGTTTATCTATATCCGGATACAACATCGGTACGTTTACGGCAAAGGGGCGATCTGTCGCCTGCTTAGATTTTTGAATATGCTCTTTCAGCACATCCGGATACATACTTCCGCTACCGATGATTCCCAAACCACCTGCATTACTAACGGCACTGGCTAAACGCCATCCGCTGGCCCAGATCATCCCAGCCTGAATAACCGGAATATCAATCCCGAACAAACGGGTTATGGAATTTTGAAACATGATGACAAGTTGATCGTTGATGATTAAACCGCAAGGTAATTAACCCAGATGAATTTCGGTATTGTCGCCGATATTCAGACTCCGGCTTTCACCTTTCACTTCGGTATCGCTGCCAATCAGACTTTGCTCAAGCACGATATCAAACAGATCAGCGTAAGCTCCTATAATGGATTCTTTGATGATCGAATGATTGATGGTAGTATTTTCCCCAACAGATACATTGGGCCCTAAGATAGAATTCTTGATCTCACAGTTTCTGCCTATACTTACCGGCGGCACAATGATTACATTATCAAATTGATGTTCATCAGAAACGGAATTTCCAAACTTCTTCAAAAGAGTGGCATTTGATTCAAGCAACGACTCCTTGTTCCCACAATCAAACCAATTTAAAACTTTCAGCGATTCAAATTGAGTTCCTTTCACAATCATGCATTCAATAGCATCGGTAAGATGAAACTCATCGCAACTTTTTAATCCTTCTTTTAGATTATTTTCCAAGCAATCAAAGAGAACAAAAGACTCTTTAATCTTATAGATTCCCACCAAAGCCATATTACTTTTAGGGATCTGAGGCTTTTCTACAACGCGGGTAATTTTTCCATCTTCATCAATTTCTGCGACTCCAAAATGACGGGGATCATCTACTCTTTTTACGCCTAAAACAGAATGGGGTGCATTAATCAGCTGTTGCACATCATATTCACAAATGGTATCGCCTAAAACAATGATCAACTCTTCCCCATCAACAGCATCCTTTGTAAGTGAGATCGCATGCCCCAAGCCCAAACGATCATTCTGAAAAATAAAAGTAGATTGTATTTGTGGGTAATGTTCCAGCACATAATCCTGAATCTTATCCCCTAAATATCCTAATACAAAAACAAAATCCTGAATACCCGCCTCTTGTAATTGCTCTATAATAATAGAAAGTACCGTTTTGCCCGCTATCGGAATCAGTGCCTTCGGCTGGGTATAGGTATGGGGTCGAAGTTTGGTCCCCGCTCCCGCTACCGGTATAATTGCTTTCATTGAAATATGCTTTATTCAAACGCCTGTTTTATAAGGAACAAGGATTTGAAGGTTGGTCTGTTTTGCTTGCCAAAGGTCGAAAGTAGGAATTTTTAAGAAGATGGCCTTTGATCTTTATTCATAGTTGTTCATAAAAAAGATAAACAGCCTGAAATTCCTACAGATCAGCCACTTATTTTTGCATGCATTTATAAAAACAATCGTTATGTACAAGGATAAAGCCATTTTCGACCTGCTAGGTAAAGAGCTGGAAAGACAAAGAACCGGCATCGAACTGATCGCTTCAGAAAACTTTACTTCATTAGAAGTGATGAAAGCCATGGGCAGCATCGCCACCAATAAATACGCAGAAGGTTATCCTGGCAAAAGATATTACGGAGGATGTGAAGTGGTCGATGAAATTGAAACCCTTGCCATCGAACGGCTCAAAAAAGTATTTAATGCTTCTTGGGCGAACGTTCAGCCTCATAGCGGTGCACAGGCCAATACGGCAGTTTTTCTAGCCTGCCTCAAACCCGGCGATGCCATCCTGGGATTGGATCTCAGCATGGGCGGACATTTAACCCATGGTAGTCCTGCTAATTATAGCGGTAAAACCTATCGAGCCTTCTTTTATAGTGTAGATAAAGAAACCGGATTAGTCAACTATGAAGAGTTGGAGCGTGTCGCCAGAGCTGAAAAACCCAAAATGATCATTTGTGGTGCGTCTGCCTATAGCCGCGACTGGGATTATAAACGTATACGTGCCGTGGCAGATGAAGTGGGCGCTCTAGTTTTAGCCGATATCGCGCATCCGGCCGGATTGATTGCAGCCGGACTGTTAAATGATCCATTTGATCACTGCCATATCGTGACATCTACCACACATAAGACACTGAGAGGTCCCCGCGGCGGCATCATTGCGCTTCGTCATGATTTTGAAAATCCGATGGGCATTAAAGACCCCAAAGGAAATATCCGTCTGATGAGTCAGTGTCTGGATTTGGCCGTTTTCCCCGGTATGCAGGGCGGACCGCTCGAACATGTGATTGCTGCAAAAGCAGTGGCATTCGGAGAAATATTAACCGATGATTTTAAAGCATACGGCCAACAAATCATTGCAAATGCACAAGCGATGGCCAAGGCTTTTGTAGATAAAGGATACCAACTAATCAGCAATGGCACTGACAATCATTTAATGCTGATTGATCTTCGGAATAAGAATATTACGGGCAAAAAAGCACAGGAAACACTGGACAGAGCTCATATCACACTCAATAAGAATGCAGTACCATATGATGACAAATCACCTTTTGTCACCAGCGGTATCCGTTTTGGCGTACCGGCTGTTACAACTCGCGGCCTGAAAGAAAATGACATGCAGGTAATTGCCAATATGATTGATAAAGTATTGATGAATGCAGATGATGAGCAAGTGGTGGCTTCCGTTAAGTCGGATGTGAATGCGTTTATGAAATCGTTTCCGTTGTATCCGGAGTTGTAGTGGTTTTCGGGTTATCAGGTTATCCTGTTTTCCGGTAAAATCTTCATCTATGACAACAAGAACAACGATGAGAACAATGACAACACACTTGATTTTGACTTTCTAATATTATTCTTTCAAAAATGATCCAACGCATTCAAACCCTCTGGCTTTTATTCGCCGGCACATGTACTCTGCTGACATTAAAATTCCCGTTTTTAGCCGGACAAAAAGACGGCATCGGATTTTCGTTAAACAGTGCTGGTACGTTTTATTTACTGATA
>JBKCGY010000242.1:0-6427 GCA_046303015.1 Bacteroidota bacterium
CCTACTTCACCATCAACTTCAGATTCTCTTTCTTACCATTGCCAATGATCTCTGCAATGTACATGCCCGGCGAAAGAACTGAGGAGAGTTGAAAAGATTGTACGGCTGTGCCTCCAGCATGACCCACAATTGCCTGCTGAACACGAAGACCAGCTACATTAAATAGACTGATGGTGTATTTGCCGGGAGCACGATTTACCAACTCAAGTTGTAATGACGAACCACTGGAAACCGGATTGGGATAAACTGCAAAACCTTTTACGTACTTCAGATCACTCACAGAAGAAGTAGTGGATACGATCTTAAAATTATTAAAATAGATATTACGATTCCCATTGCCATCATTCTGATTACCGATATAAAAAGAAATCCCATCTACCGGCAAAGCGGTATTTATGGTAGTACTGTAATTTTCACCATCCGCTCTTCCTGTCATGCTAAAAGAATATATATCTGAAGAAGTACGCTTCAGTGTAACCAGCATCGGCTTAGTCCCATATTCAAAGAGTGCTGTTTCCGCTGATGAAGTGATCTTTGGACTCGCATTGCCATTATTGATATTGAAAACAGTGGAGCTGCCCGACCTGATATCAAACCCTTTTGTACCTGCACCAGCATCCCAGTTCATTGCCCAATAAAAAGATAATTCATCACCAATTTTCAAAGCAGATACAAAAGATCGGGTCGCATTTAAATAAGCAGTACCCGTAGCATAAATACCAAATGCCGTTGTACCGATACCGGTGGTGCCCATTCCATCATTGGCAGGATTCCCGATAAACACACCCGTACTGTTACCGGCATTGATCACCCAGGCATTGAATCCATTTCCTCCGTTTGTTCCGTTACTCCATCCTCCAGCATATGCGGTATTTCCTGCACTATCAGAGGCGATCGTCTGCGCCTGTAATTGTGCTGTAAAAAAAAGAGTAGGTAAAAATAGAATCTTTGTGTACAATTTTCTCATGGTAGTATTGATTGTTTTGCAGCGTAAAGTTAATGAATATTTTATTTGAGAGGAGAAAAGGTTGCATGCTGAGGCTTGTAGGTTATCAATTATTTGTTAGAAATATAAACCTACACCTGTTAACTTTTTCTTCTGATCCGCCACTCTTTCGGATAATAATTATTGATGCGGTTACCGAGCGATTTCAACCAGCCTAACCCAAATCCCTGATAGCCCACCCATTGAAGTCCTTTTGAAAATATAGCGGGATCCAATTCTTCTTTTTTAAGGTAAGATATAGCTTGCGCCTCTGTCAAATTATGCAGCTCAGATCTTGGACGTATGTTGTAAGAAAGAGCCAGCCCCTGCTCAGGCATAAAATCATCATGCAAGACCATACCCGCTTCCACCCCGGCATATCGTACCTGTAATCGCTCCAAAATATAATGCACTACATCCACATGAACAGGACCTACTGCCGACATGTATTTCCCCTGCATGATCCATGTATAAGGATTGCCTGAATGCACAAATGCATCCGCAATCTGCTGATCTTTTTTTGAAGGGAAATAATATTTACGGACCTTATAAACGGATTCATGTACTGGCGACTTCTTTCGAAATGCCGCCAAAAAAAATCCTTCTCCCTTCACTTTATCGGGCCAGCATCGGTATCCATAACCTCCGCTTCGGGTGACCGACTCCGTTATTCCCCATGCTGGCTCAATTTGAATTCGTAAAGACTCCACTTCAAATTGTTGGATGATCCACTCCACCATTGCTTCATTCTCCAATTCAGAAAATGAACAGGTGGAATAAATCAAAACCCCTTCTTCTTTCAAAGCCTCCCACGCATCTGCCAAAATCCGCTGCTGCCTGCCGGCACACAACTGTACATTCCCCATACTCCATTCTTTCATAGCCTCTGCATCTCTCCGAAAAAGTCCACTGCCACTGCATGGCGCATCCACCACCATCAGATCAAAAAAACCTCCTACTTTTTGAAAGTCTGCCGGATCATTATGCGTGACCACCACATTCATCCCTCCCCATTTCATCATATTCTCCATCAAAACCGAAACTCTGGTTCGAATCACTTCATTAGATACCAGCAAGGATTCATTCGATATCATGGACTGCAACAAGGTGGACTTACCCCCGGGTGCAGCACATAGATCCAATACCTTCAAGGCTTGCGAAAGATCCATTGTTTGTCTCACCACTTCCTCCAGAAACATACTGCTGGCCTCCTGCACATAATACACACCGGCATGCCATAAAGGATCCATAATAAAAGAGGGGCGAACAGGAAGGTAATAACCGTTATTTGTCCATGGTACTTTTAGAAGCGAAGGATCTATCGAGATCTTTTTATTGGGATTGTACCGAATGGAGACAGGTGTAGCCTGTTGATGTGCATCACTAAAAGCAGCGATATCAAATCCAGGGGCATCGAAAAGATGTTCAATAAAATGTAATGGAAAATCCACCCGTCAAAACGAATTAAGTTTTATGAGCATTAGAGCTGTTTCACTTCAGCAATCAGATCTTGCAATACTTTTTTGGAATCACCAAAGAGCATACTCGTCTTCGGACGGAAGAAAAGATCATTCTCAATGCCAGCATAGCCAGGCTTCATGCTACGCTTGTTCACAATCACAGTTTTAGCAAGTTCCACATCCAAAATAGGCATACCATATATGGGAGAAGAAGGATCTGTTTTTGCAGCAGGATTCACCACATCATTTGCACCTAAGATCAATACCACATCAGTGGTCGGAAATTCTTCATTAGCCTGCTCCATCTCTATCAATCTGTCATAACTCACATCGGCTTCTGCAAGAAGTACATTCATGTGGCCCGGCATACGTCCGGCTACCGGATGAATGGCATATTTTACCTCGACTCCTTTTTCGGTAAGAATTTTTTCGAGCTCATGACAAGCATGCTGCGCCTGTGCTACGGCCAGGCCATAACCAGGTACGATCAATACTTTATTGGCATAGCTCATTACCACAGCCGTATCGCTTAATGAGATCTCTTTATAAGAACCTTGCTGACCCGTGGAGCTGCCCCCAGCAGAAGCGCCGCCTCCAAAGGATCCGATCAATACATTTGTCAAAGAACGATTCATTGCTTTACACATCAGTATGGTCAGCAATGTCCCTGCCGCACCCACAAGAATACCTCCGGTCAACATGGCTTTATTATCATATAAAAATCCGCCGCAGGCCGCTGCTACTCCGGTAAATGAATTCAATAATGATATCACCACCGGCATATCTGCACCGCCGATCGGCATCACAAAGAAAATACCATACAAAACAGAGAGCAATAAGATCGCATAAAATAACGGTGTCGAATAACCGCTATCACTCAGCAACATGTAACTGGTAGAAATCACGATCACACCTAGCAAAAGAAGATTAAAAATATGCTGCCCTTTGAATGAAAAATCTTTTAATCGACCATCGAGTTTACCCCAGGCAATCATACTTCCTGAAAAAGAAACGGAACCGATGATGAGTCCCACCATAATGATCAGCAACTTCGACCCTAACTCGGAAATTACCAAGGATGGTTCATGCACCAAATGATCAAATTCGATTATCGATATCAAAGCCGCACAGGCTCCTCCCATACCATTGAACAAACTAACCATCTGCGGCATCGCCGTCATCTTCACTTTTTTAGCCGCCAGCGTACCTACAACAGTACCGACTATCAAGGCACCGAAAATCCAACCATAGTTGGACAAACCATGCTCACCATCTTTATATAAAAAAATAGTAGCCAGGATGGCAACCAGCATACCCGCGGCTGCTACCAAATTTCCTTTCCTAGCCGAAGCCGGGTTGGACAACATTTTCAATCCAATGATGAACGTGAGTGATGCTGCCAGATAAGAGAGCGTTAATAAACTATAGCCCATAATGAATTATTTCTTTTTCTTGAACATTTCCAACATTCTGTCGGTTACCACAAAACCTCCCACCACATTGAGCGTACCTACGATAACTGCTAAAAATCCTAGGATCAGCGCGAGATAATTATCGGGAGAAGCCTTGCCCATTACAATAATCGCACCAATAATAACCACCCCATGTATGGCATTGGCACCACTCATAAGCGGCGTATGCAATACACTTGGCACACGGCCAATCACTTCGATTCCTACAAAAATCATCAGCGTAACGATGTAGATCATCTCCTGATGCAACACAAACCAATTGAAAAGTTGTTCCATAAAGTATTATTATTGAAGTAATGAAAGAACACGATCATGTGTCACTTTACCTTCATGCGTGATACAGCAACCTTTTACAAGATCATCTTCCCAATTAAGATGCAACTGTCCTTCTTTATTGATGATAAGTTGTAAAAAGTTCAATACATTTTTACCATATAATTTACTGGCATCAGCCGGCATATCAGCAGCTAGCTGACTGTTTCCTATGATCTTGACACCATGTTGCACTACGGTTTCATTGTTGCGGGTAAAAGGCGTATTGCCTCCGGTAGCAGCCGCAATGTCCACGATCACACTTCCTTCGCGCATCGATTCGATCATCGATTCAGAGATCAGTTGTGGGGCTTGCTTACCTGGTATCTGTGCGGTTGTAATCACGATATCTGCCTTCGCGATCGCTTCGGCTATACGTTGCTGTTGTTTGTGTTTGTATTCTTCGGTTTGTTCTACCGCATAACCACCCGCAGATGAGGCATCGGCAGCACCTTCAACTTCCACAAACTTGGCACCCAGACTCATCACTTCTTCTTTCACGGCAGGGCGCGTATCAAATACTTCTACAACAGCTCCTAATCTTTTTGCAGTTGCAATAGCCTGTAAGCCGGCAACACCCGCACCCAGGATCAACACTTTAGCAGGAGCAATGCTTCCCGCAGCCGTCATGAACATGGGAAAATATCTTCCGTAGGTATTGGCTGCTAGCAATACGGCTTTATATCCCGCAATATTGGCTTGTGAACTCAACACATCCATGCTTTGTGCACGGGTAGTACGTGGAATCATATCCAGACTGAATGAAGTCACATTTCCTGCAGCCCAGTCCTTCATTAAAGCAAATTGAAATAGAGGCTGATAGACGCCTAGTACAATAGCATTAGAGCGTATAGATTCAAAAGGATGAATCGCAAGGATTAGGGTTGCCTGATTCAAAACCGTATTTCTGTCAACCAGTTTTACACCGGCTGCTTCGTATGATGCATCGTTTGCAAAAGCCTTTGCTCCGGCACCGATTTCTGCGATGACGGCAATACCTTTTTTTACCAATGTGGCGGCTTGTTCAGGGAGCAGCGACACTCTGTTTTCGTGTGAAGGCTCTTTAAGAATTCCAATTGTGAGGGACATTCAGCTATTGATTGAGTGATGCAAAAGTAAACATTCTTCCCTTTCATTCAGAAACGAATTCTGAAATGCTGCGGGACCATCTGTGATCTTCTTAAAAACACAAGCCCTATGAAAAAAAGATCGATCGTTAGGGTAACTGTATGATGAGATTTAATTTCTTGCCACGCCTTTTCCATCCCTTTACTCCAGTGAATATCATCGAAAATAATTAATGTATGTTCATGAGTAAATGGGAGTAACATTGTAAAATAACGAACAGTCGCTTCGTAAGTATGATTCCCGTCAATATAGATCAAGTCATATTTTTTATCCGATTTCTGAAGCAATGCTGGCAAGGTTGCATCAAAGTTTCCCCGAATCAATTGGATATTCTGCAAGTTGAGTTTTTGAAAATGAGATGAAGCGAGATCCGCAATCTTTGTTGCCCCCTCCAATGTGATCACTTCCCCTTTGGGATTTGCAGCTGAAAGATAAGCGGTTGTTATGCCCAGTGAGGTACCCAACTCAAGAATATGTTTGGCCTTCACAAATTTTACCAATTGATACAATAAATGTGCATATTTGGGAGACTTAATAGAGAGCCGGGCTACATCATTTATCTTTCGTTCTTTAAGGTTTATCCCACATGATCCGGCGCCATAATCTTCCACTTCTATAATCTGATCATTGCGCAGTAATTCTTTCCTGATTTTTTCAATGTCTTTGTAATAATCACGATTTCCCTTTGCATTGAATACTTCATCTATCA
The DNA here is from genome assembly GCA_046303015.1 of Bacteroidota bacterium. Classification (GTDB taxonomy): domain Bacteria; phylum Bacteroidota; class Bacteroidia; order Chitinophagales; family Chitinophagaceae; genus Lacibacter. The sequence goes on from JBKCGY010000242.1 coordinate 6,067, forward strand.
ACTGATACATAAATGGAGAGTGAATACCGTGCCCTTTCCCATTAGATGCTGTGAGCAGGTAATGAAGATATTTTGTGGCTATTTGAAAAGGGGAATACATGATAAAGTGGGGAGTAGTAGGTTGTGGGTTTATAGTTGTGGGGGCTATGTTTGTTGAGTTACAACTAGCAACCAAGAACATCGTCTCTTAAATCCTCTCCCATATTTGAACGGAAAAAGGATATTTATGTTTTTCATCCGCAGTGAAATCAATTTTTTGTTGCATCTTCCATTCGTTCGTATCGAATTCTGGGAAAAAAGTATCTGCCTCAGGGACTGTTTCCACGCGAGTCATATAGATACGTTGAGCCATTGGGAAAAA
>JBKCGY010000243.1:0-27664 GCA_046303015.1 Bacteroidota bacterium
AAGCCATCAGTTTACGATGCAATTGATCTGCCACCGGCTGCATTTTTGGAGCGATCTCCGTGTAGAAATAATTGAAAGCCTCTTCGTAAGTTTTATTTTCCGTGTCACAGGTCATACGGATCTGTCGCCAGCAAATTTCTTCCGTAATCACCGCTTCCAGCTCGCTGCTATCCTTTAACCATTGTTCAAGATCCTGAGCAGAATCAATTTTTCTATCTGACAGTTGTTGAAAAAAAGGGGAAAGATGATCCCAGTCGGTGATCACAAAATCTTGAGGAACAAAGTGACGGGGTATCGGGCGGATGGCGGCATCTAACATAAACGATCGATTCATATTTTATTCAGCTTCGGTATTATTTTCCTCTGAAAGTTTGATTTCGATTCCTTTTTCTCTGATGATGGCAAACCATTTTACCATTTTCTTCATGTCGCTGGTATATACTCTTTCAAAATCCAGATCGGGATATACTTTTTTAAAGTAAGATTGAATCGCTTTCGAATCTTTTTCATCAGGAAGGGTTTCGCTACTTTTCTGCATAGCCAGAAAAATATCAGACAAGTTTACATTTTCACGAATGGTATATACTTCTATGCTTTCCAGCTGTGAGAAGCCGTGCTGACGTGTAGAAGCAAATTTGGTAGACTGATCCTCTAATGATCTTACAATAGCACCATCAGATTTTGTACTGATCAGTTCATAGAGTCCGGGTAAACCTGTAACAGAGATAAGTTTGTTATATTCCATATTGTTGTTTTGAGAGGATGCAATTTAAGTCCAAAATAGTTTTCTTACTATTTTATTGTTACTTTAATATGGCATTTCTTTGTTCTTATCCCCTTTTAAGTCACAGCGCAAAAGTTAAAACTGAAAGAGTTGGCCATTGAGGGTTATGGGTTGTGTTTTAAGTTTCAACTGATAACATTAACATCCAATATATAAATTTTATTATCCCCTCTCAAAATATTAGTTTCGGGATTCAAACAATCGATATGCGTAATCTACTATTATCATTTATTATTACTCTTTTTGCTTTTAATATTTCCGCACAGCCTATAATCGGCGCAATTCAAAAGGTTGAATTGCAATCCAAATCAATTGTAGTGACTGGTGCGCAAGGTAAAATCATTTTTACGGCTTATTCTTCAGATATTATTCAGACCACCATCGAAACCAATTTTTATAAAGGAGATCAGATCAGCAATGCTGTTATATTAAAAAATTCATTCCGCCCTAAATTGGTTCGGAATGATGAAGAAGTATTAATCTGTAGCAGTGGCAAGCAGCTGGTGAAAGTGAATAAAAAGACCGGGCAAATAAATTATAGTCAGCAGCTCCGTTCTTTTGGTTTAAGTGGTATTGAAGCCGACAGTCAGTTTCGAAAATTAAAGTTCGGCATACAAAACAATGAATCTTTTTTTGGCGGCGGCTCAAGATCTATATCTGTAAATAAATATGGAACAAAAATTGATCTGAATAATAATCCCTGGTATGGTTATAATATCAATGCGGACAATTTGAATTATTCCATTCCTTTTCTGCAATCCGCTAATGGTTATGCTATCTTTTTTGATAATCCATCGAAAGGATACTTTGATTTTGGCAAAACCAACACCACGCAGCTGGAAGCAGGTTTTGTAGGCGGTAAGCTGGATTACTATACATTTTTTGGAGGATCTCCTTCTGTTTTGATAGAAAAATTTACTTCTCTTGTAGGAAGAATGCCCATGCCGGCAAGATGGGTACTGGGAAATTTCATGAGCCGATTTGGGTACCGAAGTCAGGAGGAGGTATTGAGCATTGCTAACAAAATGAAAGCGCAGCAATTTCCTTTGGATGCTGCTATTATCGATCTGTTCTGGTTTGGTGATGGGGTGCATGGTGCCTGGAATATGGGGGACCTCGACTGGAACCGGAAGCGTTTTCCCGAGCCGCAGCAAATGATCGATTCGTTGAAGAAAATGAATATAAAAACCATATTGATCACGGAACCTTTTGTTTTATCGGAGTCGAAAAACTTTGTCTACACGCAAAAAAACAAACTGAATGCTGTAGATCAGAAAGGAGATACGATCGGCATTAAAGAATTTTGGTTCGGCTATGCGGGATTGTTAGATCTTTTTAAAAATAAAACAAAAGGCTGGTATTGGTCTCAATATGATAAGCAGATCAAAAAAGGAGTAGCCGGCTGGTGGGGTGATCTGGGCGAGCCGGAAAAACATCCCAACTATATTTACCACAACCTGCAGGATTATGGTAAGAAAAGATTGTTCAACGCCGACGAGGTGCACAATATATACGGACATGTATGGAGCGAGATGTTGTTTGAAAAGTATAAAAAATATTATCCTGCTGAGCGATTGTTTCATTTAAACAGAAGTGGCTATGCAGGCACCTGGAGATACGGATCTTTTCCGTGGAGTGGAGATGTAGAGAGAAGCTGGAAAGGATTTCAGGCTCAGTTGCCCATCATGTTAAGCATGGGCCTGAGTGGTGCTCCTACCATGCACAGTGATGCCGGAGGTTTTGCGATGGGAGAAAGAGATCCTGAGCTGTATAGAAGATGGATACAAATGACTGTGTTCAGTCCCGTTTTTCGACCACACGGAACCGTGAGTGAAGCCGATCCCAAGATACCTCAGATAGAGAGTGAGCCGGTATTTTATGATGAGCCGGAAAAAAGTATATTAAGAAAGTTTATAGAGCTGAGAGACCGATTGATGCCTTACGTGTATCAGTTAGCGTACGAGTCGGGTAAATCCGGTGCACCGTTTGTAAGGCCACTGTTTTATTCTGACACAACAGATAAAAATTTATATAAGGCAGTTGATCAGTATTATTTTGGTAATGCCTTCATGGTGGCACCTGTATTAGAGAAAGGCGCGAAAACAAGAAAATTGTATTTGCCGAGGGGGGCATGGTATGACTTCTGGAATCCAACGGAAAAAATCAATGGAGGAAGATGGTTGGATGTAAATGTATCGGCAGAAAGAATTCCTGTGTATGTAAAAGCGGGTAGTGTGATTCCGATGAAACCATCTTTTACAAATACAACCGATTATCCTAAAGAGATTCTTGAGTGGCATTATTATCCAAATGAAGGCAGTCACACCTATTCTATGTATGAAGATGATGGTTTGTCGGCTGATGCAGAAAAGAACAGGGCATACGAGAAGATCAATATACATGTGTATACAAAGAATAATAAGAGTCTGATTCGATTTGTATCGGCAGGCAATAAGTATGCAGGAAAGCCTGAGAAGAGAGAGGTGAAATGGGTATTGTATGGTAAGCAAGAGCCAAAGCGTGTTGTGATTGATGGCCAAAACGCTGATATATTAAAATCTGCCGGCCATGGTTGGCAGATCGTCATAAAAGACTGGAGGGATCAGGCGATGGAGGTGCGGGTAGAGTAATGTATTCATCATAGCCATGGGTTTAAATCCCTGACTATGATGTTATAGTTATCAAGCATAAAAAACAAAACCCTCCGATTTCGGAGGGTTTTTATCTGGCTTCTTAATGTTTTACTTTCTTACGTTTTCGTTGGGTAAGGAAGCCATAGTTTTGATGTGAGCAATTTTAGTTTTTCTTTTGCCACATCTTATGCCCTATCAAATTCAATTCATTGAGAATAAAATTTCATTTGGGCATTTCATAAGGATGGATTTAAAACGGGCTCAGTTTTTAATTAGGTATTGGATTTTGTTACGTGTTTCAGTAACATGACATAAAGATATATCAGCGTTTTAGGCCATGCAAACAAATGGGATTGGCATTTTAATAAATAAGGGTTTACTTAGATTTTGATATAGGGTTTAATGTGAATACTCCGACAACTATGATAACCCGACAACAGTTCGCCCGGAAACTAAAGGAGTTTCGGGGGGACATACAACCTTTCTCACTTCTTCTCAAAGTCTAGGATCACTCCGTTAATACAGTATCGTAAACCCGTAGGGGGTGGGCCATCTTCAAAAACATGGCCTAAATGAGCTTTACACCTACCACATTGTACTTCGGTACGATTCATACCATGGCTGTGATCGGGAGTATAAATAATTGAGCCTTTGCTGATGGGTTGATAAAAGCTAGGCCATCCGCATCCGCTTTCAAATTTAGTATCGCTTTGAAATAATGCATGGCCACAGGCAGCACAATAGTAGGTTCCGATTTCCTTGAATTGTTCAAATTTACTCGTCCACGGACGTTCTGTTCCTTTCTGACGGGCAATATAATATTGCTCGGGTGTTAATATTTTTTTCCACTCATCATCCGCCAATTGAAGTTTGGTAGAGTCCGTTTTGGAGTAATGTGCATGTTTTTTTTCTTCTTGCATAATTTCTTTTTTAGGGGTTTGTGCATTGCAACTTCCCATTAAAGAGAGGGATACCGCAAAAGCTATGACGCAACTTAATTTTTCGAGTTTCATAACAACTTACAATCGTTTGCTTGTATAACAGTTAAAACAAAGCGCAAGAATATAAGTTCACAAGGTTAGTATTTTGTTGGTTACGATTTATCTTTGCCACCATATTTCTACTTATGTTTAATCTGATTCTTTTTGGACCTCCCGGCAGTGGCAAAGGCACACAGTCAGAAAATATCATAGCCCGCTATGGCTTAAAACACCTCAGCACAGGTGATTTGCTACGCAGCGAAATAGCGGCTTCTTCTACATTGGGTATGGAAGCTAAAACGTTTATGGATAAAGGTCAGCTAGTGCCGGATGCAGTAGTAATTGGCATGATCCGTTCTGCGATGGATAAAAATCCTGATTCCAAAGGGTTTTTATTTGATGGTTTTCCAAGAACGGTGGCACAGGCCGAAGCACTCGATCAATTGCTGACTGAAAAAGGAACCTCAATTCATAGTATGATCTCGTTGATTGTACGGGAAGAAGAATTGATTAAGCGGTTATTAAATCGCGGACTGACAAGCGGAAGAAGTGATGATACCAACGAAACAGTCATTCGCGCCCGCATAGAAGAATACCAAAATAAAACGGCTGCAGTTGCCGGTCATTATCGTGCATTAAATCGTTTTGCCGAACTGGAAGGAGAAGGCAGTATCGATGAAATTTTCAATCGTATTTGCGGAGAGATAGATAAGCATTTATAAAAGTCAAAGGTCAAAAGGCAAACCCCAAAATATTAACCATTAATAGCCGACTTTTTTAAATATACTCCTCTGAAAATTGTAGTTCATGTAATTTGGCATATTGACCTCTCATGCCCATTAACGATTCGTGTGTGCCTGATTCAACGATCTTACCTTTATCTAATACCAAAATCGTATCCGCACGTTTGATGGTCGATAATCGGTGAGCAATTACAATAGAGGTCCTTCCTTTTATTAATGTATCAATCGCTCTCTGTATCAACTGTTCCGTTTCGCTGTCTACTGATGATGTTGCTTCATCTAATACCAATATCGTAGGATCGAACAATAATGCTCGCATAAAACTCAGTAATTGTTTTTGTCCTTGCGATAACGTACTTCCTCTTTCAAGCACTTTAAAATGGTAACCACCGGGAAGGGATTCAATCCATTCATGTAATCCCAGCACTTTTGCTATTTCCACTACTCTTGCTTCCGAAATGTTTTCATTTTGTAGGGTTACATTTTCAATAATGCTTCCCGGGAATAAGAATACTTCCTGTAAAACCACTCCAATATGACTGCGTAACTGTTTAGGTTCTATCTGATGAATATTGATATTGTCGATTTTGATTTTTCCCTTTTGGAACTCATATAATTTGTTGAGCAGACTGATAATGGATGTTTTGCCACTACCGGTGGCCCCTATCAATGCCAAAGTTTTACCTGGTTTCACATCGAAACAAACATCTTTAAGCACCCAATTTTCGTCATTATAGGCAAACCATACATGTTCAAAGGAGATACTTCCTTCTTTTATTTCATCTGTTTTCAGATAGCCGCCCTGTGGAGGTTTTAAAAAATCTTGTTGGTCGAGAACGGCAAATACTCTTTCAGAAGCTACCGTACCCATCTGCAGTACGTTAAATTTATCGGCAATGAAACGAAGTGGCCGGAATAACATATTGAGTAAGAGAATAAATGCCATTACATCACCAGCCATTTTTGTATTGGCACCCGAGGCTATGGCTTGATTGGCACCAAACCAAACCAATAATCCTAATGACAAGGCTAGTATGATCTCAACTAAGGGAAAAAATACTGAATATGCAAAGATGGCTTTAATATGAGCCGTTCTGTGCTGACGATTAATTTTCTCAAACTTTTTAAACTCTTGTTCTTCAATAGCAAATGCCTGTACAGTCTGCATGCCCTGAATATGTTCTTGTACAAAAGCATTGAGCGCTGCCACTGCATTTCTAACCTGGCGAAATGATTTGTTTACGCTTTCTTTAAAATAGTATGTTCCGATTAGTAAGATGGGAAAAGGGATTAAGCAGATTAAGGTAAGTTGCCAGTTGATATAAAACATAAAACCTAATACGGTTATAATCGTAAGTAGATCAGCAAGTATTGGAATCAATCCTTCCGAGAATATTTCGCTGATGGTTTCTATATCATTAATGGTGCGGGTGGTAAGTGTACCGATGGGTGTTTTATCAAATTGTCTGAGGTTTAGATGCAGAATTTTATCAAAGATGCTGATGCGTAGATCTTTTACTACTTTCTGACCCAGCCAGGAAGAGTAATATGAAAATACAAACCGAAATAATGTTTCGAGGCACAACCATGCTATTTGAAAAAGGGTAATTCGTATGAGCATTTCCGGTAGTCGGTTTTCGATATACTCATTAACGGTTATTTGAATGAGCCAGGGTCTGACAGGCGCCATGATAGCCAGCAATAGAGAAAGTGCGATAGCGATATAGGTCCGTTTCTTATAAGGAGATGCATAAAGTAATACTCTGCGCAGGTGTTTCAGAGAAAAGGATTGTTTTTTGTCTGATGTATGGGCGGCCATACCGCAAAGGTAGGTGCCAGAAAAGAAAGGCGGCCGGGGAACCCGGCCGCCACATATTAACTAACCCATCTTAAAACTTTTAATTTACTCCCGCAGTAGTTCTCAGTTCATTCAACTTTGCCCTGATTGCCACTTCCAGCTCATTAGCCAATTCGGGATTATCCATCAATAATTGTTTTACAGAATCTCTTCCCTGTCCCAGTTTATCTCCTTTGTAACTGTACCAGCTTCCGCTTTTCTGGATAATTTCCAGTTCGGTTCCCATATCAATAATCTCTCCTGTTTTGCTAATGCCTTCTCCGAAGATGATGTCAAATTCGGCTGCTTTGAAAGGAGGAGCGACTTTATTTTTCACAACTTTCACCTTCACGCGATTACCAATAGCCTCATCGCCGTCTTTAATCTGGCTCATTCTGCGGATATCCAAACGCACAGAGGCATAGAATTTTAATGCATTACCTCCTGTTGTTGTTTCGGGATTACCAAACATCACACCGATCTTTTCTCTGAGCTGATTGATGAAAATACAAATCGTATTTGTTTTGTTGATCGTTGCAGTTAATTTACGAAGTGCCTGACTCATAAGACGAGCCTGTAACCCCATTTTGCTATCACCCATTTCTCCTTCCAGTTCCCCTTTGGGCACCAGTGCGGCTACAGAGTCTATTACAACTACATCTAAAGCCCCACTTAGTATCAGGCGATCGGCAATTTCAAGTGCCTGTTCACCATAGTCTGGCTGAGAAATCAATAAATTATCTACATCAACCCCTAGCTTACGGGCATAGGAGCTGTCAAATGCGTGTTCCGCATCAATGATGGCGCACATGCCTCCTTTTTTCTGAGCTTCAGCTATGATATGTGTGGCGATGGTAGTTTTACCACTGCTTTCCGGACCATATATTTCAACGATCCTCCCTTTAGGAATACCACCAATGCCTAAGGCACTATCCAGCGCGATCGACCCCGTAGAAACAACCTCCATTTCTACATCGGCCTTTTCATTCATCATCATTACACTTCCTTTCCCGAAATCCTTATCAATCTTGTCGATAGTAAGTTTCAGGGCCTTCAACTTTTCACGGTTCTCTTTTGCATTATCACGACTCATGGTTTCTTTTTGTTTTTTTGGTTTCTCATTCAAAATTAATGTGTCTTCCATATCTGTTTGTTTTAAGTTGTGAACACTAAATTATTTAGCAAATATATGCTAATAATTTTAGATGCCAAATATTTTAGTAAAAAGTTTTCCTGTTGTCAATTGCCTGTTGACGGTTTGACTTGAACGTAGCAATAAATTGAGTCATTGTATCTCAGGCTGATCAAATACCCATTCTTTAAGCAAGGCATCTTGATCGGCATTAAGAATGTGATCATTAAGCGAAAAACACAGATAGAATATTTTTTTACTACCGGCTATATCGAGTTGCTCATAATGGGTTTTGATCGATAATTCCGGTGTAAGATTCTTCTCGTCATACAAATTATCATAAGAGTCATGTAGGGGAAGTTGATATAGTTCAATTACCTTACTGGTGAAATTGTAAAGATTCGGGGAGTCGGTTTTCAAATGAATCTTTGCGCCTGATTTTAAAAAGTTATAGTAAAGTCTCAGATATTTTGGATGGGTGAGCCGTTTTTTATGTTTGGAATTTCTTAGTTGCGGATCCGGAAATGTAATCCATACTTCATTCACTTCGTCTTTTTCAAAATACGTATCAATGCGATCGATTTGTGTACGCAAAAACGCCACATTTTTTAACCCCTCTTCCAATGCAATTTTGGCACCTACCCATAACCGATTTCCTTTCTGATCAACGCCTAAAAAATTTTGATGTGGATACAGCCGGCCAAGACCAACCGCATATTCTCCTTTTCCACAGGCAAGTTCAAGGGTAAGTGGGTTATTATTTTCAAAAAATGATTTCCATTGCCCCTGCATGTTTTCGGGATATTGTAAAACATGCCTGAACGTTTCCAGCTCGGCAAAACGAATTAACTTTTTTTGTCCCATACAAGGCAAAGGTATTATGCAAATGAATATCGAAACAGGTGAACTGAGTACCGGAACGTTATACTAAATGCGCCACGCCCATGTCAGGATACTTTCCCTTACAAGCACCTAAAAATGAAATGATATGTTTCAGGTCCGCTTCTTCATTTGCAGGATACAGCAGATCGCCAATTATGACTTCCTTCTTCAAAAAATCAAAGCCTACCGGAAGAATGGGCACATGGGCTTCTTTGGCAATATGATAAAATCCTGTCTTTAATTTATCTACTCGTTTGCGCGTTCCCTCGGGACTCATCGCCAGAATAAAATGATCATGCCTGGCAAATTCATGAGCTACCTGTTCTACAAGACCCTTAGAGGAAGATCTGTCTACAGGAATACCTCCCATCTTTCGGAAATACCATCCGAAAGGACCGTCAAATAATTCCTTTTTACCTAAAAAATGTCCTTTTTTAATTTTCAATTCATGTTTAACGGCTAAGCCAATAATTAAATCCCATGCACTGGTATGGGGCCCGGCTGCAATAACCATCTTAGGGATATGATATGGAAATTCACCTCGGATGTTCCATCCGCTGCGCCGAAACCAAAGTCCGCATAACCATTCAGTCATATATGAAATGTACGAAGAATTTAAATGCCGGATTCGTTTTCGCTTCTTGTTGATCGTTGCTTGTTTTTCGAAAGGATTACCCTTCTAATCTACTGAGGGCAAACAACTTAATATCATTTCATGCGCTTAGTCATGTATGAATATTAGAAACCATTCTAATCTTGCAGGGATAAAATTTGTTCATGACCATTTACAATCTTATGTTTGAAACCCAAAAGCCATATTTAAACGATGATTGCTTCAGCCAAAACCGAACTTCGGGAGTGGGTAGACAAAATGGCTACCCATTTGCGTCCCGACAATATTCACTGGTGCGACGGCACACAGGAAGAATATGACCGCCTTTGTAATCTCCTTGTGGACAAAGGCACATTCATTAAACTGAATCCGGAAAAGAGACCCAACAGCTATGCTTGTTTCAGTGATCCGAGTGATGTGGCAAGAGTAGAAGACCGCACCTTTATCTGCAGTCGCAGAAAAGATGATGCCGGGCCTACCAACAATTGGATGGAGCCGAATCAGATGAAAGAAAAGCTGGAAGAATTGACGGGAGGATCCATGAAAGGAAGAACGATGTATGTGATTCCTTTCTGCATGGGCCCTGTCGGTTCGTCTTACTCCAGATATGGCGTGCAACTTACGGACAGTGAGTATGTGGTAGTGAATATGCGCATCATGACGCGCATGGGCGAACAGGCTATGCCTTATGTGGGCAGTGATTTTGTAAAATGTGTACACACTTTAGGGGCGCCATTGGAGCAGGGACAAAAAGATGTGAGATGGCCCTGTAATCCTACCGTTAAGTATATCACTCATTTTCCGGAAGATCGTTTGATTGTTTCTTATGGGAGTGGATATGGCGGAAATGCGTTGTTGGGTAAAAAGTGTTTTGCCCTTCGTATTGCCAGTGTAATGGGGCGCGAAGAAAACTGGCTGGCAGAACATATGCTTATTATGGGGGTTGAATCACCCGAAAAAGAAAAGACGTATGTGGCAGCGGCATTTCCCAGCGCTTGTGGTAAAACGAACTTTGCCATGATGATCCCCCCAAAAGGAATGGAGGGGTGGAAGATTACAACCGTAGGGGATGATATTGCCTGGTTGCATAAAGGAAGCGACGGCAAGGTGTATGCCATCAATCCCGAAGCGGGGTATTTTGGCGTGGCACCCGGCACGAACGAGAAGACAAATCCCAATGCGATGCAGTCGATTCGCAAGGACACTATTTTTACCAATGTTGCTATTACAAAAGATGGCGATGTGTGGTGGGAAGGAATGACCAAAGAAATTCCGGAGGGGTTAACCGACTGGCATGGCCATCCATATAATCCCGCTAATGGCAAACCGGCCGCACATCCGAATGCAAGATTTACGGCTCCCGCACATCTCAATCCGGTTATAGATTCTCAGTGGGATGATAAGGACGGGGTGCCTGTATCTGCCTTTATTTTTGGAGGCAGAAGAGGGAGTGCGATACCGCTGGTATATCAGTCATTCAACTGGAGTTATGGTGTATATCTGGCCGCTACTATGGGCAGTGAAATGACCGCTGCCGCATTTGGTGAATTAGGAAAAGTGAGAAGAGATCCGTTTGCCATGTTACCTTTCTTAGGCTATCATCTGGGAGATTACTTCAACCACTGGCTGCAGTTTGGCCGTGATCTTCCCAATGCACCTAGAATCTTCAGCGTAAACTGGTTTCGAAAAGATGCCGATGGCAATTTCGCCTGGCCGGGTTTTGGACAAAATATGCGGGTATTAAAATGGATTGTACAAAGAACGAAAGGTAAGTCGAATGCAGTTGAGTGCCCAATCGGATGGCGCCCCCGATACAGAGATATTTGCTGGGATGGTCTGGAAGAATATTCACGTGAACAATTCAATGCTATAATGAATGTAGACAGAGAATTGTGGAAACAGGAATTACTGGGTCATGAAGAGTTGTTTGAAAAAGCGTATGACCGACTACCTAAGGAATTCTTCTTTATGCGCGAATTGACATTATCCGCTTTATGGAGAAGTCCGGAGCATTATAATCTTGCGCCCGAAAGGCATGATGATTAATGCAGAAGTAGTTAGTATTTTTGCTGCAAACGATCATAAATAACGCATGACGAAAAAATTATCGGAGTTGGGGCAGGGAGAGTCAGGCATCATTCACGCTTTTGAAAAAGATGAGATCTATTTAAAGCTGATGGAGATGGGTTGTGTTCCGGGAGAAGAGGTAACGGTTGATACTATTGCTCCATTGGGCGATCCCATAAGCATTCGCATTTCCGGATATCATCTAAGTATGAGAAAAGAAGAGGCTGCATTGATCTGGGTAAAAACAACTTAGCGGATTGTGTTGTTGTGACGTATATATAATCATACCACACTATTACATCTCATGAAAATAGGATTGTTTTTTGGCTCCTTCAATCCGGTGCATCATGGTCATCTTATTATCGCACAGCATCTGTTAAGTGAAACAGATATTGAACAGATATGGATGGTGGTCTCTCCTCAAAATCCATTCAAAACCTCTCAGCAGCTTCTCAACGAATATCAGCGCTTGCATCTGGTAAGGCTGGCAACAGAAAAAACGCCCGATATCAGAGCTGTTGATATTGAGTTCAGATTGCCAAAACCCTCCTATACCATTGATACGCTTACCTATCTTCATGAAAAATATCCGCAACACGAGTTTAGTATCATCATGGGCAGCGACAGTGTTCAGAATCTGTCTAAATGGAAAAATGCCGAAATTATCATGCATGATTATACAATATATGCGTATAAACGGCCGGGCTTTGATATGTCTGATTCGCCGGTTAAAAAACTCATTCAGGTTGAGGCACCCTTGTTAATGATCTCTTCTTCCTATATACGCGATTTAATCCAGAGAGGTAAACCCTTCCGGTTTTTGATGCCCGAAGAAGTGAGACTTGAAATTGAAAGAAGCGGTTATTATCGCCTAAAACCACCATCCGAGGAATAGGCAAAACAAAGTGATCAGCGGAGCTGCTATTCGCGTGAGCGTGAGCATATAGATAGTCGTTATAATCACCATAAAATGCACTTTTGCCAACCCCATATCTGCAGACACAAAAAGATCTTTAGATAAATACAGTGCGGCGGCTATCATCAGACCCACTACGGCCGACAAAATACCTTCCAGCGATCGATACACCACTGCATATTTTTTAAGATGTTCCCAAACCGGATAGAAAAAAAGAACCAGCAAAATCCCGGGAAGAAAAACGCCGATCATTCCGATGATACATCCAAGTGCCTGCTTACCATAACCCTGATCCCTCATCGCCATGCCACCAGTATAAGCAGCGAGGGAAAAGTTCGGGCCGGGAATAGCCTGTATCATTCCTGCTCCCGCCATCAGCTCTCCAGCTTGCATATACTGTGTTTTCTCGCGCACCACAAACTGCTCGTACATCATCGGCACCAATACCTGACCCCCTCCGAAAACCAGACTGCCAAATCGATAAAAGTTTTCAAATAAATTAAAGGATCTTCTATTTTCCCACTCATTTTTTCTTGCCGTTTCACTTAGGTATCCTGCAATTACAAATACCAACAAAAACACCCAGATATTGGCCCACCGTATATTGCCTCTTGTGATTTCTTTTTGCGGAATCCTTTTTTTACTGAAATTGGTAGCAATACCTCCAGCTAAAATAATAAGCGGAAAGATCCATGGAGTTTTAAAGTATACAAAACCCAGCACAAACGCAGCCAGACCAATCACTCGAGTGATAGTATTATTAATGGCATGACCAAATGACTGATAGGTTGCATAGATCAAAAATCCGATTGCCATCGGATGGAGAAATTTAAAAATATCCGTGTGTAGTGTTTTTTGATCTATATAGTGGTAAACAAAGGAAAAAATACCCATCAATAATGAGGCGGGCAGAATCCAGATGAAAAGAGTAAGTATTGCCAGCCATATCCCCCCTCTCTTATAGCCTAGAATACATATCGTTTGAGTGGAAGTAGCACCCGGCAGCAACTGACAAAAGGAATTGACCTCAAGCAGTTCTTTTTCAGATATGTCTTTTCTTTTTTGAACAAAATGTTTTAACATCAAACCCAGATGAGCCTGGGGGCCACCAAAAGCCGTAAGCGAGTACAGTAACACTGTTTTCAAAAAACCGATATGTCTTTTAAAATGCAATAATTCTTATTTATATGTTAATCCCCGCCAACAAAAAACTTGAATAACTTTGCGTCATGCTACAAAAATATTGCATAACGGGTGTATTGGTTTCAAAAGATACAAAACGCATCTTTTCTCTTAGCACTCACATTCTGATTTTTATCCCGCTGTTTTTAACATCCTGTATGCCCTCTTATAAGTCACATCTTAAAGAGTATAAAAAAAACTTTTCCGCCCTTCATTCTGACAGCCCGAATTATGAAGACATGATGTATTGGGCGGCACATCCCAACAAACCAGATTTGTCAGATAGTGTACCCTGGCCTTTACAAAATGAATTAAGAGATACATTAGCAGATGTTTTTTTCATTCACCCTACTACTTTTTTGAAGAATAAGAGAAAGCCCGCCTCTATGAATCCGTCTATATCAGATGCCGAATTGAACGCCAAGACTGATTATTCATCTATCTTATATCAGGCCAGTGTATTTAACGGATCCTGCAAGATATATGCACCCAGGTACAGACAAGCGCATATATCTGCCTTCTTTACAAAAGATACAAATGCGGCAAAACAGGCATTTGAGTTGGCATATCTAGACATTCGGTCTGCATTCGAATATTATCTCACCCATCATCATCATGGCAGGCCCATCATTATTGCTTCGCATAGTCAGGGTACCTTACATGCAGCCCGATTACTTAAGGAGTTTTTTGAAGACAAGTCGTTAGGCAATAATCTGGTTGTTGCTTATTTATGGGGTATGCCAATTCCTCCGCATTATTTCAGTGCGCTTTCTTTGTGTAGTGATTCTACACAAACTGGATGCTTCGCCGGTTGGAGATTATATAAGCAAGGCTATATACCCTCAATAGTGAAAAAGGAAAAATATATTTCATTGTCGGTAAATCCAATCAGTTGGAAACACGACAGTATATATATAAACCGTAGTAGTCATTTGGGTGCCGTTTTGTTCAATTTCAATAAAGTTTATTCCAAAACACAAGGAGCAAGAATACATCAAGGTGTTGTATGGATCGATAAGCCAAAATTTCCGTTCAGTTTTTTATATACCCAAAGAAATTATCATGCAGGAGATATTAACTTATTTTATATTGATATCCGAAAAAACATCAATCAAAGGATCCGACAATACTTTGCAACCAAAGAGCAGTAATTCTTTGTATGACTGAAAATTAAAAAGCCGCAGTATTTACTGCGGCTTTTTAATTTTTTTGAAGACAAATCTTATTTAAGATGATTGTTCAGATATTTTCCAATCTCAAACATTGTGATTTGGCCTTTACCACCAAATACAGGCTTTAATTTAGCATCTGTATTGATAGCGCGCTTGTTTTTAGCGTCTTGTAATTTGTTGGCTTTGATATAAGCCCAGATTTTTTTAGTTGCTTCTGTACGAGGAACTGCTTTGTTTCCAATAACAGCAGCTAAGTCAGCACTTGGAGTAAGTGCTTTCATAAAAGCAGCGTTTGGTTTACGTGCAGATTTCTTTTTAGGAGCAGCCTTTTTGGGAGCAGCTTTCTTTGCAGCCTTTTTAGGAGCGGCTTTTTTAGGAGCAGCTTTCTTTGCAGCTTTTTTAGGAGCGGCTTTTTTTGCTTTTTTTGTTGCCATTGTTTTTAGTTTAGAAAGTTAACGGGTTAAGATGTCTTAACGGTATCCAAAGATAAAAGTTTTATAATACCAACCCATTTTTTTATCGAATTTTTTTACACATTTTCAGAGGGGAATTCATCGTTTTTGAAGGGCGTTCTGTACGTCATTTTATCCGTTATTTGGGTGTGATCTATTTACATAAAGGTGCCGTTTATCCAAAATAAATTTTCAAGGGCTGACCGTTGGACATCATACTTTAAAATCAATGAAACATAATGCTGGCAAGGGTTTCATCAAATATTTACTTGTGTTGAGATGCTGATTATCTCGCTTATTTGAGTTGAATACGCTCGGACAAGATGCTAATTTTGTGCCATCGATCCGTAGGTGCATCCAGGATAAATTTGTGGATTTTGCCTCTGAAACCATTCCCCCTCGATTGTTTTCCATCGGGGTCTTGCCATCTGGAAAAGTTTATTATTAACGTACAAAACCAATATTATGGCAAAGAAAATTTTTGTATTCGGACTCATTTTTATCATCAATCTCAACGCATTTGCACATAAAGATCTTCCTGCAATGCCCTCCTTTGAACTATATCCTGCCGGCAAGATTAATCAGTGTCCGGTGTATCAGTTAACCCTTAATGGTCTTTCCGATGCCCCGTATCAAATTCTTATCAAGGATGAGTACGGAGATGTTTTATACGAAGAGTATATTTCAGGCAAAGAGATCGTACGTAATTACATGTTTGACGGGTATGATCTAGGCAATATTCGTGTTTCGATAGAAGTAATTAATACCTCTGGATCAATAGTAAAAAAGTTTAGTACTATACCTGATAAGGTTACGAAAACGCTATAAAAGAGTTTTTTATAATCAATAGTTCATACGGGTTGTCTTTTCAGGCGACCCTCTTTTTTTGTGTGAAAGTTATTATCAGAAACGGCTTAAAACGAAAAGATCCCCCGTGGAAACGGCGGATCGTAATCGATTGCTTGCCATATGAAAAAAATGTAAAAACTTTTTTTTGTGCACATTTAAGTGCAACTGTTCCGAACTTTGTGACCCGTTGAGGATCGTTTGATTCGTTCAACAATACAAAAGTACACCCGCTGATATCGTTGAAAAAGACAAGTTGTAGCTTTTTTTATGATGTCAAACGGAAAATAATCCTTTGAAACCCTTATCGGATAAGGGTTTTACAAAAAGACTCATGAGATGGCAAACCGCTATTCAGATATATTATTTCAGTTAATCCATACTTTGGAAAAGGCCGAAAAGCGGCATTTTAAGTTATATATTAAACGAAGTTCCGCTAAGGAAGACCTTAAAGTGATCCAGTTATTTGATGCGCTAGATAAAATGGAAGATTATGACGAGCGAATCATTTTTAAGAAAATACCTGCTTTGACTAAACCCCAGCTTGCGAATTTGAAAACGCATTTATATAAAGAGTTGCTGGCCAGCTTACGATTATTAAAGACTTCTGATAATATAGACCTACAGCTTAGTGAATTGCTGGATCATGCGCGAATTCTTTACAATAAGGGACTAAAGATCCAGAGTCTTCGTGTACTCGAAAAAGCGAAAGAACAGGCCCGTGCAAATAGCAAATTCAATACGCTGGTACAAATTCTTTCCCTGGAAAAAAAGATCGAGATCCTGCATATCACTCGGAGTCCGGTTGAAAAAACCCAGCAACTGGCGGATGAATCCACCTCCATTGGACTACATATAGATCGCGTAACCCGTTTATCCAATCTAGCCTTATTGCTCTATCGTTGGTATGTGCTTAATGGTCATTCCAGAGACGAGGAAGATGAAAAAGATATTCGCGCCTATTTTAAAGAGCAGCTACCTAAAGACATTAACCAGGTATCTGGTTTTTATGAAAAGCTCTATTTGTATCAGAGTTATTGCTGGTATGCTTTTATACGACAGGACTTTATCATGTATTACCGTTATGCACAAAAGTGGGTCGACCTTTTTGAGCAGGAACCCATCCTTAAATCTGTGGAGACGGGACATTACATTAAGGGCGTACATAGTTTGTTGAACGCTCATTTTGATCTGAGAAATTTTCGTCTTTTTGATGATATATTACAGGGGTTTATTGATTTTGAAAAAACAGATACCGCTCAGAAATATGACAACTTTAGAACACACACTTCCTTATATATCACAACGGCACGTATCAACGGACATTTAATGAAGGGAAGTTTTTCAGAAGGGGTGAATATGATTCCTGAGATCAAGCATAAACTCAAAGAGTATGCGCTTTATGTAGACCATCATCGTATTGTAATTTTCAACTATAAAATTGCCTCTCTTTATTTCGGGAACCGAGATTATGAAAAAGCCATTGATTATTTACAAGAGATCATCAATAGCCCCATTGATCTACGCATCGACCTTCATTCTTATGCACGCCTCATGCATCTGATCTGCCATTACGAACTGGGCAACTATGATATTCTGGATTCACTGGTAAAGGCGGTTCATCGTTTCATGCTACGCATGAAAAACCTTACGGTTGTGGAAGAGAAAATCTTTCGCTTTTTAAAGAAAAATTATATTGGCCCGCAGGATATACGTGACGGATTAAAAAATTTATTGGAAGATATCCGTCATCTTGAAAAGAACCGACACGAAACACGCGCCTTTGCTTATCTAGATATCGTTTCATGGGTTGAGAGCAAAGTACATCATACTACTATGCAGGAGGTGATCAGAAAGAAGTATCTGAAGAGTAAGCGGAGGTGATTAATGTTGTCGGTTATGGGTTAACAGAAAACGGTCAACCGTCTAACCTATTGTGTAACTCATGCCTCCATCCTTCTCATCTTTTAACTGAATACCGAGTTCAGCAAGGCGGTTTCGGATTTGATCGCTTGTGGCAAAGTCTTTGTTTTTTTTCGCATCTTTCCGGATATCTATCAGTAAACTTATCACGCCGTTCAGCTGTGATCTGTCTGCTGTTGTTTCTGCTTTCAGACCTAAGATATCCTCCATATATAATTTCATTTGTGCTTTCAGCATCTGTATCGCCGCACTACTCAGTGCACTCATTGAAATATGTTTGTCTTTTATCCCGTTAATGATGGGCACCAGTTCAAACATATTAGCCAACACTTTGGCTGTATTCAGGTCATCATTGATGAAATCATCAAATTCCGCAACCAGCTGCTTTACCTTTTCTTCCAGCTCGGGATCTTCTGCCACTTCATTTCCTATTAATCCAGCTTCCTGCAACCAGGTATATGCTTCCAATAAGCGCTTCCATCCCTTATCTGCGGCCTGCAATGCTTCATTACTGAAGTCAAGCGTACTTCTGTATTGTGTTTGTAAAATAAAGAAGCGAATAGTCATGGGAGAATAAGATTTCTCCAGTAAAGGATGATTACCACTAAATAATTCCGTTAGCTTGATAACATTGTTATAGCTCTTCCCCATCTTTCTGCCGTTGATGGTGATCATGTTATTGTGCATCCAGTATTTTACAGGTGACTGATGATTACAGATTGTACTTTGAGCGATCTCACTTTCGTGGTGAGGAAATTGTAAATCCATTCCTCCGCCATGGATATCAAACTGAGCTCCCAGATATTTGGTTGCCATGGCAGAGCATTCGATATGCCAGCCGGGATAGCCCACGCCCCAGGGGCTTTTCCAACGCATGATATGTTCGGGTGCAGCCTGCTTCCATAATGCAAAGTCAGCTTTGTCCCGCTTCTCCTCCTGTCCTTCGAGTTCACGGGTAGTTTCAAATAATTCTTCGAGTACTCTGCCACTTAATTTCCCGTAATCATGTCCGGCAGCATACTTCTTAACGTCAAAATATACGGATCCGTTGACCACATAGGCATATCCCGCTTCGATCAACTGCTCAATCATGCCGATTTGTTCAACGATATGTCCGGTAGCCGTAGGCTCAATAGAAGGCTGCAATGTATTGAACTCCTCCATCGCCCAGTGAAATAAAGAAGTGTATTTATGTACCAGCTCCATCGGTTCGAGTTGCTCCAGAACAGCTTTCTTTACGATCTTATCTTCCGCCTCTCTTCCTTCTTCTTCAAAATGTCCGGCATCTGTTATGTTGCGGACATATCGAACCTTATATCCCAGGTGTAATAGATATCGGTATAGTACGTCAAAAGTTATATAAGGTCTGGCATGACCTAAATGACTTTCCCCGCTCACAGTAGGTCCGCATACATACATACCCACATGGCCGGGAATGATGGATTCAAACACTTCTTTCTGGCGGGTAAGCGAATTATAGATTTTGAACTGCGACATAATATGAGATATAACTGATGGATCAAAGATACATTCCCTATTTAGTATCGGGAAGAGAAATCGAGGCTTCTATCCCGTAATGATCGCTCATATTCCAGTTGTGTATGTGAAATTCGTTGAGTGGAAGTGAAGGATCTGTAAAGATATAATCAATACGAAGCGTGGGTGAAAGTTTGGCGAAGGTTCTGCCTATTCCCCGACCTTTTGCAAGAAAGGCATCTGTAAGATTTCGGTTTACCTGCTGATAGGCATAAGAGTTTGGCACATCATTGAAGTCGCCCGCAAGAATTACCGGATGCGGACTTTTTAGTATTTCTTTTTTTACTTCCTTCATTTGAATGGCTCTCAGATAGTTGGCATTTTTTACTTTTCGGAGGATGTTTTTCCCATGATTACTTACCTGGTCAACATTCTGCTGGTCGATATGCTCGATGAATTCATAATCATTTTTTGCAAAATACATGCTTTGCAGATGAATATTAAAAACCCGAAAGGTGTCGTTGCCTGTTTTTATATCAGCCCACAAGAAAGTGTGATTGTATTCGGGTATTGTTTGAATTTTTTTCCATTGTATGATGGGGTGTTTTGAAAAGATAGCCAGACAAAAAGGATGATATCTTTCATTGCTTGTATGAATATCGGTATGTACGCCAAAGGACCGATCATTGGCGGCAACGACATACGAAAAGCCCAGTTGTTTTTTCATTTTTTCAAGCGTAAATGATGAGTTGGGTTGCAATGAAAAGACCAACTCTTGCGCACAGAAAATATCCGCATTTAATTTCTTGACTTTTGAGATCATAGAAGCATCGGGGCGTCCGCCTTTCTCAAAAAAATTAAACAGATGTACATTCCATGAAAAAACAGAAATCCGCTTTGCTGTATCGGCAGCGGGACTTTGAGTGGGTAGCACGGAAAAAGCAGAGAAGATGAGTTTGTAGGAAAGTACACAAAAGAAAACAGGGAAAAGTGCTATCCTTGGTTTTACGAGCAGCCAAAAGAACAGAAATCCTATTTGTATCATCAACAACAAAGGGAAGGCCAGCGCAATGATATTCAGCATCCAGAAATAATCCGGATTGGAGTAAGGCAAGGTGTATAAAAGCAGCATAGATATGCCCGCTGCGGCATTGATGATAATCAATGATCTTTTGGCAATATTTCTGAGGAGTCCTGCCATTTATTATGTTGCTTCGGAGCTTGCTTTCTTTAGAAAATCTTTTTCTTCATCTGTCAATGCTTCCAGCCCATGCTGATTAATCTTATCCAGTAGCGCATCAATTCTTTTTTGAGTGATATTGGGTTTTTTAAGAAAGGGTTTCACTCCTTTTGTGTCGTAGAAGTAATCACCCTTTACGGCTGTTAATTTATTTTTTCTTCTTTGATGGGGGGAGAAAAGATGTAAAATAGTGTGATAGAAATGGTGCAAGGGCTTACCCGGATCGATTCCTTTTCTGAGGGACAAGATATACAATACACCTATCCCTGCACCGGCAAGATGTGAGAGGTGGAAAGGAAAAGCTTTACCTGTTAATCCTGCAAAATCGATTAATATGTAAACCATAGTAATGATCCATATAGGTATGCCCCCTCCAATCAGTGGAAATACGCGATATTGAGGAGAGAGCATTGTGGTGGCAGTTGCAATTGCCATAACAGAGGCACCACTACCGGATAGAACTAGAATATCTGCTTCGGCAGAAAAATTTGGGATGATATTGAGGGCAAGTATCCATATCAGAGCACCGCCCAATCCACCATAAAGATATAGGGGTGCCGTATGCTTTTCGCCAGTAAGATCCTGCAATAAAAACCCAAACCCCCACAAGAACAACATGTTTCCGATGAGTTGCCATATTCCGTTATGGACAAAAATATTTGTAAAAAACGACCAGGGCTCGTGCAGAAACGACCTCAAATTTCCCGGCATGGTGAAATGGTGTAATACATCCGTTTCGTATTCATACAATTCACTATTGCCAAGCAGATAAGCGATCTGTATGAAATTAAGGATCACAAAAAGAATCATATTCAGTGCGATCAGCATTACCAGTGGGTTGCTTTCGTTTAATAAGTTTCTTTTTTGCGTTCCGTACATAAATTAAAAATATAATGAATCAGTAAAAGGTTTCTCTTCTTGTCTTGTTCCAGTGCCATACGAGGAGAAAGCCAATGAGGGCTCCTCCCAGATGTGCAAAATGTGCCACATTGCCTCCGCTGTTTCGAATGCCCATCCATAATTCTGCAGCTGCATATAAAATTACAAACCACTTAGCTTTGATGGGAAAGAAAAAATAGATATAGATATATGTATTTGGAAATAAAAATCCGAATGCTGCCAGTGCACCGAAAACCGCACCGGAGGCGCCCACCGTGGGTACATCCAGACTTAAACGTTGATAATCTTTTACCAGTGTTTGTGCTTGATCGATGAAATTGATATCATTCGGATACCCTTTCCAGCTATCCATTAAGGCCCCGATATCTACGGCCGAGTAGAATCTAAAAATGGAGGGGTTGGATCTCAAAAATTCTTTTAGCTTGCCGGGGGTAGACTGCATTAAAAAGTCGTTTACATCAATGGTCAGTGCATGATATTCTAAACTCAATGTTACAAGATGAAGAGCGGCGGCTCCCAGCCCACATAAAAAGTAAAAGATCAAAAATCGTTTTGCGCCCCATAGGTTTTCCAAGAGATTTCCAAACATCCACAGCGCAAACATGTTGAAAAAGAAATGAAAGAAATCGCCATGCAGAAAAAGGTGGGTGATGAGTTGGTGCGGACGAAAGTGTGGTGATTCAAAATTGTGGAGGGCAAAAAAGTCGGTCACCCAATCGTTCATGCCCCACATTTCTGTTGTTTTCTGCGCCAGCAGGACCAGTCCGTTAATGATCATCAGATTTTTAATAACGGGAGGTAACACATCGAAGCGGCCGGGTCTGATTTGTTGGTAGGTCACGAGTAAAATTTAATTTATCAAAGGTCGACAAAAGTTAAAAGTTAAGAGTTAAAAGTTGAAAGTTATTTTTCTTCCCTTTTAAGTGAATCCAATGCACAACGGTCAACTATTCTTCAATACCAATGCCGCTACATTTTCAATATGATGGGTATGCGGGAAAAGGTCAACCGCCTGCAGTTGTTCTACCTTGTATTTCGCATCCAGCAGCTGAAGGTCACGGGCTTGCGTGGCGGGATTACAGCTTACGTAGACGATACGGGGCGCTTCCATGTCTAGTAATTTTTGCACTAAAGCCGCGTGCATGCCTGCACGCGGAGGGTCGGTAATGATCACATCCGGCCGACCATGCATTTGAAAGAAATCATCCGTACAAACATCAATTACATCTCCGGCAAAGAAATGAGCATGATGAATATTATTCAGGGCTGCGTTGATATGTGCATCGTCAATGGCTTCTTTGATCACTTCAACGCCGATGATTTTTTGGGCGGCGTCACTGCAGAAAATACCGATACTGCCAGTGCCACAGTACAGATCATAAAGGGTTTCTTTCCCTGAAAGACCCGCAAAATTTCTTGTTATCTCATAAAGCTT
Source organism: Bacteroidota bacterium (assembly GCA_046303015.1). GTDB lineage: Bacteria > Bacteroidota > Bacteroidia > Chitinophagales > Chitinophagaceae > Lacibacter. Next base: position 23,214 of record JBKCGY010000243.1, read on the forward strand.
CTCGGCCTGTTTGGTATTCGTTTGAAAGAAGGATTTGGCCCCTATCTTAAACAGATATTTACCCAACCGCTCTGTGATATACCCTTCCCCGAAAAATACCTGGGGTTGAAGGTCATATATACTATCGTTTTTCTTGGGGTTGATGGTATAGAGCAGGGTGGTAATCGAGGGGAAGGCTTTCAATAATTCATTCAGCAATATTTCCCGGGCTACCGGCTCCTCATAACCGAAACAGATATTCACCATCAATTCACCGGTTGTAGTGATTCGGATGATCATGGTGCGCAACCATCCTTCATGAGCGCGGATATTATAAAAGGTATTATTGTTTTTTATGGCAAAATCCTTGACAAAATTCCGAATGGCATTGGTCGGTTCATGCTGCAGATGACAGGTTTGAATGTCAATCACTTTATCAAAAAAACCTGGTACATGAAATCCGGCCGCCGGTTCGTAGGGAAACATTTCCCCCTCCGGCAGGCGTTTTCTTTCTTCCATTTCTTCTTGCGTGAGATATCTGCGGTTACTGAAAGTGAATTCAAGCTTATTTCGATAATATCTTGTATCAGGAGATCCTGCAATGGGTAAAGGATGCGGAAGGTCGACCTTTCCAATTCTTTGCAGGTGGGAAGCCACTTCTCTTTCCTTAAATCGCAGCTGATCTTCATAAGGAAGCATCTGCCACTTACACCCCCCACAGACTCCGAAATGATCACAGAAAGGAGTCTCTCTGTTGGGGGCATATTGATGAAAATAGACGGCTTTCCCTTCGGCCCAGTCTTTTTTGCTTTTGTGTAAACGAATATCAATTATATCGCCGGGTACGGCCCCATCAATAAAAACAACTTTACCGTCCACACGGGCAATGGATTTTCCTTCGGCAGCATAATCTTCTACGGTAATATGATGCAAAATCCGGTTTTGAGGCTTTCTGCGCATGCCACAAAAGTACTTATGTGCCTTTGCATTTCTTTAACGCAGGAAGATTCATTTTTAAATAACTTTGGACATCGTTTTTTGATTATGCGCATATTTATACTTTGTTTATTTACCTTGTCCACTTTTCTTGCCAAATCACAGGCATATAAGATATCCGTACAATATGTTTATCAGCCCGACAGCTATCTTTATTTAGGATATTATTTCGGAGATAAAAAATATCTGCTGGATTCTGCGAAACTCGATGAGAACGGCAAAGCGATCATTACCGGGGAAAAAGTACTTACCGGAGGGTTATACATAATTGTCGATCCTCAAAAGTCAAGGTATTTTGATGTAGTCATTGATAAGGAGCCTTTTTTTGACGTTACCATTGATACAGCCTTTGTGCTTCAGTCGGTAAAAGGCTCTTTAGAAAACAATCAACTGGAAACATACAAGCAGGCAACGACTACAATATTTAAGAATTTTTCCGAATGGCAGTCTCAACTCAAGGATGCCAAAACCAAGAAAGACAGTGCTGTGGCACAAGAAAAAATTTCAAATGCCGTCAGCCGTGCTGAACAATGGAGAGATAGTTTTGTGGTCAAAAACCCCGACAGTTATGTTTCTCTTTTATTCCGGCTTATGGGGGAGCCTTCATATGATCTGAAAGCGGCAAAAACAAAGGAAGATACAATAGTAGCGTTTCAGGAGTATAAAAGAAACTACTGGAAAGATATTCCCATTGGAGATCCCCGAGTGTTGAGAACCCCTATGTTTGAGGGCAGGGTAATGAAATATATGGAGCAGATTGTTCCCCGCGACCCTGACAGTATGAAAGCGGAGATCGACAAATTCATTTTATATGGAAGGTCCGACACAACCATGTTCAAGTATTATGTAAGCCGATTTACCAATGAATACATGAATCCCAAATACATGGGACTAGACGTAATCTTTCTCCATTTGTTCGAGAAATATTATCAAACCAGTCAGGTCACCTGGCTGGAGGACAAGGATAAGGAGTTGATCTATAACAGAGCGTATAATCTGATGGGGAATATCGTAGGCAAGCCCGCCGCGGAATTAAATCTGCTCGATACTTTTGCCAGACCTAAAAGTTTATATGCGGTTAAAGCTCCTTATACTTTACTCGTATTTTGGGATCCCGATTGCGGACATTGTCGGGAACAGGTTCCTCTCATTGATAGTTTATATAATGCGGAATGGAACAAAACGGGGATGAAACTAATCGGCGTGCTGGTAGATACGATTCGAAAGGATAACAGTAGTTGGCCGGCAGTCCGGAAAAAATGGATTCAGTTTATTGCCGATAAAAATATAAAAGGATGGGATCATTGGTATGAAACACTGGATATGCGGAATGAAAATATAAGAAACAATATTCCCAATTTCAGACAGAATTATGATGTGTACCAAACCCCTACGATATATTTGCTGGACGCAAACAAAAAGATCATAGCCAAAAAAATATCGCCGGAACAAATTCACGATTTCCTGGAGTTTCAAAAAAATAAATCTGCTGAACAAAAGAAAACAAATTAGATCTTATTAAATTCTATTTCATTATGCTGCGTTTACGTTTACTATGGATCGGACTATCATTGTCAGGTGTTGTAACAGCTCAAACCCTCTTTCGCTTTGGTAATCATACCGTATCAAAAGATGAATTCTGGCGAGCCTATTCAAAGAATAATAATGGAACGGCATCAGAAACTTCTATTCGTGAATATTTAGATCTTTATATCAAGTTTAAATTAAAAGTACAAGCCGCCAAAGATCAAAAACTGGATACACTGGCCAGTATAAAAAATGATGTGGCCGGATTTCGCGCTCAAATGGCAGAGCAGTATATGCAAAAACTTCCTTTTAGAAAAGCCATGATCGAGGAGGCTGCAGAAAGAAGTAAAAGCCGGATCGAAGTCTCGCATCTGTTCATTGAATATGGGGCGGACTCTTCGGTTTCGAAACAAGCTATTGACAAAGCCTATACACAATTACAACAAGGGGCTGATTTTGCAATTACTTCGAGGAATGTTTCTACAGATCCTTTTGTGAAAGCAAAAGATGGATATATTGGTTATATATCGGTATTTTCTTTGCCCTATGATATGGAAAGTATAGTGTACGGATTAAAGCCCGGATCTTTCTCTAAGCCGGTAGCCGGAAAAAATGGCTGGCATATATTTAAGGTGACTGATATCAAAAGCAACACGACCTTACTTAAGGCGGCGCATATCTTATTTTCCTACGCTTCCGATGCCTCTCAGGAAGAAAGGTCAAAGGCGCAACAAAGAGCAGATAGCATCTATCAGTTGTTGCTAAAAGGTGCCGATTTTGGGAGAATGGCTGCAGAAAACAGTAATGATAAGTTTACGTATCAAACGGAAGGAGCTTTGCCTTTGTTTACTTATACTGATTACGACCCTGTTTTTACTAATGTTGCCTTTTCACTCAAACAGGCCGGCGATTTGAGTGCGCCTTTCCAGACATCAGCAGGATGGCATATTGTAAAATGGATGGGGAAAGAAGAAGTAAAAACAGATCTGAATGACGCTGAAATTTTCGATCAGTGGACACAAAAAGTAGGTCAGGATGCGCGAATGAAAGTGGTAACAGCCAAAGAAAAAGAAGCGGTCAGAACGGCAAGCGGCTATAAACTTTCTCCTTATAATGAAGAGGCTTTATGGCTGCTGACAGACTCTATGCTAGACGCAAAGGAGTATGTGAGTATTTATAAGGCCAATAAACAAAAAAAATTATTCCAACTTACCGAACAAGCTGTTACGATTACGGATTGGTTGAAGTATGTAAAGGATAAGAAAATGGCCGCGGGAACCCAGGCGCTCGATGGATATGGCGAGCTGATGCAAGCGTTTACGGAAAGCACTATTACGCAGTATTACAAAGACCATCTGGAAAAGATTAATCCTGATTTTAAATATCAGATGCAGGAGTTTTTTGAGGGAAGTTTATTATTTGAGGTAATGGAGCGAAATGTTTGGAGTGTAGCCTCCTCAGATACTAGCGGGCTGAAAAACTATTATGCAACCCGCTCCGGTCAATATACCTGGAAAAAGAGCGCATCTGCCATCATCTTTAATTGTGCTGATTCGACAACGGCTAATAAGATACATAGTGATATGCAAAAAGATCCTTTACAATGGAAACAATATGCAGAGGCATCAAATGGATATGCGCTGGCTGATAGCAGTCGCTTTGAAGTTTCACAACTACCTGCGGAGGAAAAATCAATATCTAAGGCGAGACTTTCATCAGTGGTCAACAATCCCAATGACGGATCTTCTTCCTTTTGCTATGTAACCGAAGTCCATCCGGAAAATGAGAAACGAAATTTTGAGGAGGCTAAAGGATTAGTCATTAATGACTATCAGCTTTTTCTCGAAGAAAAATGGTTGAACGAGCAGAAGAAAAAATATCCTGTAAAAGTGGATGACTTGGTGTTGAAGACGATGAGGAAGTAAAGCGAAAGATTATTAGTTGTCGGG
>JBKCGY010000244.1:0-12461 GCA_046303015.1 Bacteroidota bacterium
TGCGGTGGATGGGGTAGAGCCCCAGTCTGAAACCGTATGGCGTCAGGCTAATCGTTATAATGTACCCCGTATCGGATTTGTAAATAAAATGGATCGTGCCGGTGCCGATTTCTTAAATGTTGTGAAGCAAGTTCGTGAAATGCTCGGTTCTAAAGCTGTTCCTTTGCAATTGCCGATTGGTGCTGAAGATAACTTTAAAGGAGTGGTAGATCTGGTAAAAATGAAGGGTATCATCTGGCATATGGAAACGGAAGGAATGACTTTCGATGAGATTGATGTGCCTGCTGATATGCTGGAAGAAGCGAAAGAATGGAGAGCTCAACTGGTTGAGGCGGTTGCAGAATACGATGATACACTAATGGAAAAATTCTTTGATAATCCGGATAGCATTACTGAAGCTGAAATCCACGAAGCCATTCGTAAGGCAACCATTGATCTGAGCATCGTTCCTATGATGTGCGGCTCTTCTTTTAAAAATAAAGGCGTACAAACGGCCTTAGATGCTGTTTGTCGTTACCTTCCTTCTCCTTTAGATATCGAAGCAATTAAAGGAACACATCCTGATACTGGAGAAGAGATCAGTCGTAAACCCGATGCCAAAGAACCATTCTCTGCACTAGCGTTCAAGATTATGACAGATCCTTTTGTGGGTCGTCTGGCATTCTTCCGTTGTTATAGCGGTCATTTAGATGCCGGTTCCTATGTACTCAATGTACGCAGTGGGAAGAAAGAAAGAATCAGCCGTATCATGAAAATGTTTGCCAACAAACAAAATCCGATCGATTTCATCGAGGCGGGTGATATTGGGGCAGCGGTTGGTTTTAAAGAGATCAAAACAGGGGATACCCTCTGCGATGAAGATCATCCTATTACTTTAGAAAATATGTTTATTCCTGAGCCGGTAATCTCTCTGGCTGTTGAGCCGAAGGCACAAGCTGATGTTGATAAAATGGGATTGGCTATTTCTAAATTAGTGGAAGAAGATCCTACACTTCGCGTTAAAACAGATGAAGAAACAGGTCAGACCGTATTAAGCGGAATGGGAGAGCTTCATCTTGAGATTATTGTGGATCGTATGCGTCGTGAGTTTAAAGTAGAGGTAAATCAGGGTGCTCCGATGGTGGCTTATAAAGAAGCTTTTAAAGCGAAAGTAGAACACCGTGAAATATTGAAAAAACAATCTGGTGGTCGTGGTAAGTTCGCTGATATTGTATTTGAAATCGGACCTGCTGACGAAGAATGGATGAAAGAAAACCCTGGTAAATCTTTCCAATTTGTAAATGATATTTTCGGAGGTTCTATTCCTAAGGAATTTATCCCTGCCATTACAAAAGGATTTGAAAATTCAATGTCAAATGGTGTATTGGCTAACTACCCTATGGTAGATATGAAGATTCGCATATTTGATGGTTCTTATCATGATGTAGACTCTGATGCAATGTCATTTGAACTTTGTGCAAAAAGTGGTTTCCGTGAAGCGGGTCGCAAAGCAAAACCCACATTACTTGAGCCTATCATGAAAGTTGAAGTAGTTACACCCGATCAATACATGGGTGATGTTACGGGTGACTTAAACCGTCGTCGTGGTATGCTGGAAGGAATGGATACTAAAGGTAATGCACAGGTAATCCGAGCAAAAGTTCCACTGAGTGAAATGTTTGGTTATGTTACTCAGCTGCGTTCTCTTTCTTCAGGACGCGCTACATCTACCATGGAATTTAGTCATTATTCTCCTGCACCTAATAATATTGCTGAAGAAGTGATAGCCAAGGTGAAGGGTAAAGTCAACGCTTAATAAATACTAAGGCGCGAATAAATCGCGCCTTTTTTTTGTCTTTTATTTTCTTCCAAAATCAGCTGGATTTTCACCCCACGATTTTGTTTCCCATTTGAGAACAGGGTTTTTGTATGAGTTATTTTTAAGCCAGTGTTCCGCTCTTTTGATCAGATCAAAAATGTGTGCCGTTTTTGTGCTTTCTTCCAGATTCGTTTTACATTGTTTTGCTTTCACCCATGTAATGGCATTTCTGCTGTCACTATAAACCGGCATCTCTGTGAGCCTATGCTTTTGGCAATATCCCAATGCATGTACAATGGCCAAAAACTCTCCGATATTATTCGTGCCATTCGGCATAGGGCCGTTATGAAAAATTCTGTTTCCCGTCTTGTAAAAAATACCCTGGTATTCCATGTCTTTATTCACACTGTTCCAGGCAGCATCTACCACAATGCTATCTTGAATGGGGTAAGTAGATATAAAATCTGTCTTAGTGTTTTTTGATTTTCCAAAGATGATCTTTTCTGGTTTTTGCATGAAGGCCTCTTCTGCAGCGGAAAGAGTGGGATAGCCTTTGTACATGGCCCCTTTATAACCTTCTACCTGCTTACGGCATTCTTCCCAAGAAAGATAGATGCCCGGTAAGACGCCTTTCCAAACAACGTAAAAATTATTTTTTTTCATGATATTCTTAAAACAGTGCCAAACTAAGTAATTGTTGCTAATAAGGTGATGAAAATTCCCGAAAACTTAGTTAGTTTTATGCATCTTTGCTCAATAAACCATAGTTAATGTTACGTTTATTTTTCATAACCACTCTGTTTTTTTCCATTGAATCATTATTTGCTCAAAATATACCTCTTATGGTTCAATTGGATGATCAAAAGAAACCCTATCTAAGCCATACAATTGGAGTAAAGGAAAATTTTTATAGCATTGGAAGAATGTATAATATTAGTCCACGCATATTCGCCCCATATAATGGTCTTGACCTATCTAGTGGACTGAGTATCGGACAGGTGATAAAAATCCCCTTAAACGAATTAAATTTCTGGCAATCCGGCTCAAGAAAATGGAATGAAACGGTAGTGCCTGTTTATCATATTCTACAAGCCAAAGAAACCATTACATCTGTTAGTAAAATATATAATACGGATAAGGCTAATATTGTTTCTTGGAATAATATAAACAGTGAAAAAATAAATGAGGGTGAAAAGATAATCATTGGATTTCTTAAAGTAGATAAAACCTTATCTCCTTTAGCCGCTCAAGGTATGGGACCCAGAGCGGAACCCAATATTCCCAAGCCTATAGAAAAAACAGAGACCACTCATACCAACGTGGAACCTAAAGTCAAAGAGGCTAAGAAAGATCAGATAACTCTTGCAGCCAATAAAAAAGAAGAAGTAAAAAAAGAGCCAATCCCCATTCGTAAACCAGAGATGAAAGCTCCTGTATCTGCTCAAGAAAATTTAATTGAATATAAAGGAAACGGATTTTTTGAAGAAGAATTTAAAACACAGTTGAGTAATAAAAAAGCAGTTGAAACCAACACACTAAAGGGAGGTTTTTTTAAAAGCACCAGCGGTTGGAGTGATGGAAAATTTTACATTCTGATTGATGGAATTGAGCAAGGAAAGATCATTAAAATTGCTAATCCCAGTAATAATAAATTTATATATGTAAAAGTCCTTGCCTCTATTTCAGAAACAAAGCCTGGTGCAAAAGAATTATTTTTGATCAGTAATGCCGCTGCTGCACAATTAGGTATTCAGGGGAATAATTTTGATTTAGAGATAAGTAAATAAGGACACTGAATTATTGTACTCGATATCCCCTTAGAAAAGATTCAATATCCATTCTTTTCTTGCCTTCCATTTGTACATCTTTACATACCAGATACCCGTCTTTACAGGCAAATTTTAAGTAATTTTTTCCATCGGTTACCGGAGTCCCTGGCATTTCATTACAAAAGGTATGTTCTTTTGCTGAAAAGTAGATCTTAAAGGTTTTATCATGCAGTTTTGTAAAAGCACCAGGTAAAGGTGAAAGGCCGCGTATTTGATTGTGAACATGATCAACTTTATGATTAAAATCGATGCAACAATCTATTGTTTGAATTTTGGGGGCAACTTGTAAGGGTGCGTCAGGATCAACGGTCTGAGGTATTGCATGTAGTGTTCCTTTAATCAAACCATCAATAGTTTGAACCAACAGGTCTGCTCCAATGCTTTTCATTTCGTCATGTAATTCACCCGCTGTAGTATTTTCTGTAAGTTTAATTTTTTTCTGTAATAAAATATCTCCGGTATCTATCGTATGTTGTAATTTAAAAGTAGTCACCCCTGTTTCTTTCTCTCCATTGATGAGGGCGTGATTGATAGGTGCTGCCCCCCTGTATTGTGGCAACAAACTACCATGTAGATTGATTGTTCCTAATGGGGGCATATTCCATACGTTTTCAGGTAACATCCTAAAAGCTACTACGATTTGTAGATCTGCATGTAATTCTTTTAGTTGATCGATAAAATGTGGATCTTTTAATTTTACTGGTTGCAAAACAGGAATGGAATGAGTGGTAGCACATTTTTTTACCGCTGTTTCTGTAACACGCATTCCTCTGCCGGCTGGTTTATCCGGAGCTGTAACTACTGCAATTACATTATACCCGTTTTTAATAATCGCCTCCAAAGAAGCTACTGCGAATTCGGGAGTACCCATAAAAATGATACGAGGATATGTACGGACAGTTTCATTCATGAATGTATAAATATGTTTTCAGATCTGATTTCTATTCGATGATCTTGTCTTCTTTGCGAATTAACGTCATGTTATTCTTTTGGAGTATCTCTTTTGCAAGATTCAGATAATTAATAGCTCCCTTACAGTCACTATCATACAATACAACCGGTTTCCCAAAACTAGGTGCTTCGCTTAATCTGGCATTTCTATGAATGATAGAATCGAAAACAATACCTTCAAAATGCTTCCTTACTTCACTAACCACCTGGTTGCATAATCTTAATCGGCCATCATACATGGTCATTAAGATTCCCTCTATTTCAAGTTCTGTATTCAGGCGGTTTTGAACTATTTTAATGGTATTCAATAATTTTCCTAGCCCTTCCAATGCGAAAAATTCTGACTGAACGGGTATAAGTACAGAATCGGCGGCCACTAATGCATTTACAGTTATTAAGCCTAAGGAAGGGGAGCAATCGATTATAATGAAATCATAGTCGTTTTTTACTGGTTCCAGGATCTCTTTCAGTACATACTCTCTGTTAGGATGATTAATGATTTCAATTTCAGCTCCAACCAGATCTATATGGGAAGGAATGAGGTCTAAATAACCAATTTCCGTTTTCAACACTACATCTTTTGCCGCCGCTCCGTTGATAAAGCAGTCGTATAAACTCTGCTGCACATTATGCAAGTCAAATCCGACCCCGGTGGTACTATTTGCCTGTGGGTCTGCATCTACCAGCAAGGTTTTATATTCAAGGATGGCAAGACTGGCAGCCAGATTTATGGCAGTTGTTGTTTTACCTACCCCTCCTTTTTGATTCGCAACTCCAATGGTTCTCGGCATTATAATATATTTAATACAATTATAAATCTATGGTTTTACCTATTTCAGGTAAAGTCAGGTTTAATCCATTCTTTTTGAAATAATTAACTGCATTTTCCTGATCGATTGCAATATAAGGGAAAGTATTAAAGTGCACACCGATAACTTCGCTGCTTTGAATCATATGGGCAGCTTTGGCGGCATCTTCATACCCCATTGTAAAATGATCACCGACAGGTAAGATGGCCCAGTTTAGAGGCCCATCCTGTGCAACCAGTTGCATATCCAAGGAAAGTGCTGTATCGCCACTGTAATAGATGGTTTTATCTGACTGGATCAGAAAACCCATCGGATTTCCCCCATAACTTCCATCGGGCAAGGAGGAGGAATGTTGTGCAATTACACATTTTAATATTCCAAATTCAAATATTTTTTTTCCACCAATATTCATCGGAATTGTTTTTTCAATGCCTTTAGACTGAAGCCAGTTACAGATTTCCCAGTTACTTATCACTGTCGCTTTGGTTCTAAGTGCAATAGAAACACAATCTGCAATATGGTCTTCATGTCCGTGGCTCACTAAAATATAATCGGCTTGTATGTCTGAAATATTTATTTCTTGAGCCAGGGGATTGGGGCTGATAAAAGGATCAAATAATAAAGACTTACCATTTATCATAATCGAGAAACAGGAATGTCCGTAATAACTAAATTGCATGCTTTGTATGATTTTTTTTTAATCGATCCCATACAAATTTAATCAATGAATATAAGTAGCAGAACAATAATTATCCCCCGCTGTTTATTTGTGAGTAAAGCTGTATTTTCCCGATATGTTTAAGATGATGATCCCTCTATTATTTCTTTTGTTTTTTATCCTGCTTGACTGGTATGTTTTTCAGGCATTGAAAGTGGTATCTGGCTCGTGGAATTCCCATACAGTACGCCGGATTAATATAGGCTATTGGATAGTATCCATTGTATCTATTGGACTGATTGTTTATTTCATCTTTTTTGGTTCAGCTGCCCGCTCTCACATAATGAGGAATTATCTATTTGCCGTAGTCGCCTGTATTTTCTTCGCAAAATTTATATCCGGATTCTTCTTTTTAATAGATGATTTTAGAAGGTTGATTCAATATTTTGGTGCATTTTTTATTCCTGCTTTAAAACCTCAATCTGCAAATGAAGGTATCAGTCGATCTGTTTTTTTTAGCTGGATGGGGTTTGTTACCGGAGGTGGACTGTTGGGGTCGTTACTCTATGGCTTTGGGAATAAATATCGATATGCAGTTAGAAATGTCCATTTGTCCTTTGAGAATCTGCCAAATGTCTTTAAAGGGCTTAAGATTGTTCATATTAGTGATATTCACAGTGGTAGTTTTACGGATCCGCAGGCTGTACAACGTGGTGTTCATCTAATTAACCAACAAAATGCTGATCTTATACTTTTTACAGGTGATCTTGTAAACTATGATGCAAGTGAAATGTATCCCTATATATCAATGTTTAAATCTCTCTCATCGAGGTATGGAATTTGGTCGACTCTAGGTAATCATGATTATGGATTTCACAAGGGAGGATCCTCTGAGGATATGAAAGCACTTCACATGAAGAATGCTTTGGAGGTCGAAAACATTCACAATCAATTAGGATGGAAATTACTGAGAAATGAAAATATTATAATCGAGAAAGACAACCATCAGTTAGCTATCATAGGAGTGGAAAATATAAGTGCAAGATCCGGATTCCCTTCCTATGGCAATTTAGAGAAAGCTTATCAAGGTATAGATCATATTCCTTTTAAGATCTTAATGTCGCATGATCCATCACACTGGAATGCAGAAGTAACAAAGTCTTATCATGACATACAATTGACATTATCGGGACATACCCATGGTATGCAGTTTGGGTTTGAAATACCGGGATTCAGATGGAGTCCCGTAAAATACATTTACAAACAATGGGCCGGCCTTTATCAGGATAAGAATCAGAAACTATATGTAAATAGAGGATTCGGATTTATCGGATATCCGGGTAGGGTAGGAATTTTACCAGAGATTACAGTTTTGGAGTTGGTCTAAATAGTAAATTCTTCTATCTTCATGAAGCCATATTATGTCTTCCCAATTGAAATACGCTTTACTGCTCTGTATTGTTTTCTTTGTCAATAATAATTATGCACAAAGTTATTTAGATTCAACGGACATCAATGTTGATTCTATTACAAAAGAATTGGATCTGTTTCTGGCCCAATATACCCATAAGAATAATCGTAGTTATTTCCATATTAGTACTTCGATAAATAATACCCAATTAAGTTTGAACAATCTGGCACTTAATTCTCAACAGATTAATCCGGGAATTACAGTTACTCCTTCTATAGAATATGTTCATAAATCCGGTTTTAATGTCAGTTATAATCATTTTCTTTTGCTGGAAGGTGAAAAATCGAGTATTGTACAGCATGGTGTAAGTGCAGGATATACCTATTCAAAAAATAATAAGATTGATTTTGGATTCTATTACACACATTTCATCAAAAATACTGCACTCACACAATATGCCAGCCCTTATAAACATGATCTTTATGCTTATGGAGCTTGGAATGATTCTTATATAATACCATCTCTGGCAATAGGATATGCGGTCGGAGATTACAAAGAATTTAAGGAATCAGTAGAACAACTCGTAATTAACAGACCCTTCAGAGGAGATACTACAATTACCTTTACGGTATATGATTCTTTATCAGTAAAATTGAGAGATTTTACTTCTACATTGTCCTTAAAAAAGAAATTTATTTTTGAGGGAAGAAAAGCAAACCGATATATTGCCTTTACACCTTCCGCTTTATTTTTATTGATCAAAAATAATTACAATGTTGAATATAAATCGGCAAGCGCATTTTCTCCCAGAACACAGATTGTGCTGCAAAATCAACCCCGGTTTGCAGAGATAATAAAAAGAGAACTCGGCAGGCAATTTCCCGGTTTGAACGAAACCAGAGGATATTTAACGAATGGTGATTTTAATCTCCAGTCCATTGGAATAAATCTGGACTTAACTGCTTATTTTGGCAAGTTTTATATGAATCCCAGAATTTATTTTGACTATTATTTGCTAAGCAGTGACAATAAATTCAATGCTTTTTTTAGTCTACAGACAGGAGTGATAATTAATTAGTGATTAATAATTGCGATATCAGATTCAAAACCTGAAGTTTAATCCTGTATTTTTATTAAATGGTTAAATATCTATCGCTTCTCCATACGCTGCAGCTGTAGCTTCTTTTACGGCCTCACTCATGGTAGGATGCGGATGAACTCCATTTAATATTTCATGATAAGTCGTTTCCAATTTTCTTGCAACAACTACCTCGGCGATCATTTCGGTAACATTACTACCAATCATATGAGCTCCTAGGAATTCACCATATTTGGCATCAAAAATTACTTTCACAAAACCATCAGTATTTCCTGCTGCAGACGCTTTGCCGCTAGCGACAAAGGGGAATTTACCCACCTTCACTTCATATCCTGCTTCTTTTGCTGCTTTTTCAGTGTATCCAACACTGGCAATTTCAGGAGTGCAATAGGTACAACCAGGAATATTGTTATAATCCATTGCTTCTGGAGTATGATGATATTTCTTTTCAAGATATCCGATATGCTCGGCCGCATTAATGCCTTCTTTTGCTGCCACATGCGCCAAAGCCTGTCCGGGTGCTACATCTCCTATAGCATATATTCCGACAACAGAAGTCTGCTGAAATTTATCAACAACGATCTTTCCTTTTTCTGTTTTTATGCCACTAGCTTCCAGTCCGATATTTTCAATATTGGCCACTACACCAGCAGCACTCAGTAAGATATCAGCTTCCAAAACAACTTCACCGTTTGAAGTTTTAACTTTTGCTTTTACGCCCGCACCGGATGTATCAACAGAAGTAACTTCTGCGCCTGTCATGATATCAATACCTTTCTTCTTAAACTGTTTTTCGAGCTCTTTGGAGATATCCTCATCTTCTACAGGAACAATTCTTGGCATGAATTCTACAATCGTAACTTTTGTTCCCATGCTATTGTAAAAATCAGCAAACTCAACACCAATGGCCCCACTTCCTACTATAATCATACTTTTGGGCTGGGAGGGGAGCACCATGGCCTCTCTGTAACCAATAATCTTTTTGCCATCCTGTGGTATGTTAGGTAATATGCGACTGCGTCCACCGGTAGCAATTACAATATATTTCCCTTCAACGATTTTAGCAACGCCATCAGCACCTGTCACTTCCACCTTCCCTTTACCTGCCACTTTACCGTAACCCATGATGACATCGATCTTATTTTTCTTCATAAGAAACTGAACACCCTTACTCATTTTGTCAGCAACTCCGCGACTTCTTTTTACCACAGCGCCAAAATCATGTTGTACTCCTGTAGCATTGATGCCATAGCTAGCACTATGTTTCATATATTCATAAACTTGTGCACTTTTCAGTAATGCCTTAGTTGGGATACAACCCCAGTTCAGACAAACGCCTCCCAGACTTTCCTTTTCAATGATTGCGACTTTAAAACCCAATTGTGAAGCTCTGATCGCAGCAGGATAGCCTCCAGGGCCACTACCTAAAACAAGTACATCGTATGTCATATCTTAAAATTAAATATTTGAATTGCATATTACGGATGCGAAGGTAATTTATGAAGAGGAATTCACAAAGCAAAAGCCAATGGATATTAATGGCTATCCGCTTCATTCATTCTGATATTCCGCCCTTTAAATTTTTTCCCATTGATGGACCCGATCATTTTAGGTGCGAATTTCTTATCCACTTCAACCCAGCTGTTTAATTCCCGCATATCGATACGTCCCAATACGTCCTTCTTCAAATCACTCATATCCAGAACGAACTGAAGGAAACTGGCTTTGTAAAAACCATCTTTTGTCCCTAGGTTCACAAAAAGCTTTGTAAACTGACCTCCACCTTTAAAAGAGCGTCCTTGAGTATCCCGATAGGATTCTCTTTCTCGACCTTGATCTCTGCCTCGTTCACCTCTTCCATCTTTACTGAACTTATCAAAAGTTCTGCTTCTTTCACGGACATTCAAATCTTCTGCTGTTTCATAATATTTCAGAAAACGGTCAAATTCCATGGCAGCTACTCTTTTTAAAATATCTTCCTTACTCATTTCTGCAAACTTCTCCATCAGCAGCGGCACATAGGCTTCATATGAAACATCATTGATTTTCGTATGAATAATCTTATCCATAAAAGCAAAGAACTGCTTGCGGCATACATCCTTGCCACTTGGGATTTCCATTTTATGCATTGGCACTTTGATGATGCGCTCAATCTGACGTATTTTCCCGATCTCTCTGGAATTCACAATACTCATACATATACCGGTCTTTCCTGCTCGTCCGGTCCTACCACTCCGATGAGTATATACTTCCGTATCATCGGGTAATTCATAATTGATTACATGCGTAATATCTTTTACATCAATTCCTCTTGCAGCGACATCTGTAGCTATCAGTAATTGTAACGTTTTATCCCGAAACTGACCCATTACCGTATCCCGCTGTTGTTGGGAAAGATCACCATGTAAGGCATCTATATCATACCCTTCTCTGGTAAGCTTTTCGGCAATGCCCTGGGCATCTGCTTTGGTGCGGGTAAAAATGATCCCATAGATACCCGGATTAAAATCGATTAACCTTTTAAGGGCTTCGTAACGATGATGAGAGGAGACTGAAAAATACTGATGATCGATATTTACATTAGCCGTATTTACCTGCCCTACAGTAACTTCTACAGGCTGATTCATGTATTTTTTACTCACCTTTCTAATCTCCGGTGGCATGGTAGCACTGAAAAGCCAGGTACTTTCCTTTTTAGGTGTGTTCTGTAAAATAAATTCAATATCATCCTGAAAGCCCATATTTAACATTTCGTCTGCTTCATCCAGTACTACATATTTGATTTCATTCAGATTGATCGCTTTTCTTTCGATTAAATCAATCAGTCGGCCAGGCGTGGCGACTACGATTTGCACGCCTCTTTTGATAGTTTTGATTTGCATGCCAATAGACGCACCTCCATAGACAGCAACCACTTCCATTCCTTTTTTATATTTCTTGAACTTTTCTATTTCAGTAACAATCTGAAGACATAATTCGCGGGTGGGACAAACCACAAGCGCTTGTGGGAATCGGTCTGAAATTGTAATTAACTGTAACAGCGGCAATCCAAAGGCGGCTGTTTTACCTGTTCCTGTCTGTGCAAGTCCGATATAATCTTTGGTACCACTTAAAAGATGAGGGATTGATTTTTCCTGTATAGGGGTTGGATTTGTAAAGCCCATTTCCGTAATGGCTTTCATGAGATTTTCTTCCAGTCCTAACGCGTCGAATAAAAGCATAATATATGATAAATTTTTGCAAAGGTAAGCTTTTATACACCGTTGCCCACTTTACAGTTGTGTTGTTGTCCGTCCCGAATGTATTTGGGGCTGTTGTCATGTTGTCTGGTATTCTCATGTAAACAATGAGAACTATGACAACTATGAGAACGAAAACAACTCAATATCTTCGTTTAAATTTTGATTATGCGTAAACTGACAATGGATGAGCTGAACAGGAAGTCCGCGGATGAATTTAAAAATGCAGCCAAACAAAAGATTATTGTTGTTTTGGAAAATATACGAAGCATGCAAAATGTGGGCAGTGTATTCAGAACAGCTGATGCCTTTTTAATTGAGGAGGTTTTTCTAGTCGGATTTACGCCGCAACCACCACACAGAGATATACACAAAACTGCATTAGGAGCCACTGAAACCGTAGCCTGGAAATATTTTCACAATACGGAAGCAGCCCTTCAAAGTATTTCCGACAAGAAATATGATGTTTTTGCTGTAGAACAGGTGAATGAAAGTGTATCGCTGGAAGACATAAATTATTCAATTGAGAATGGAGTCGTTTTAATTTTTGGCAACGAGGTCAGCGGTGTTGAAGCATCCACTTTGCGTTTATGTAAAAAATGTATTGAAATACCTCAAATGGGAATGAAACATTCTTTGAATATATCGGTGGCAACAGGTATTGTAT
>JBKCGY010000245.1:0-2165 GCA_046303015.1 Bacteroidota bacterium
TGATGGTTTCGAGAGAACCGTTTCTGTGCTTGGCTATACGCACATGGGTTTCCCCTTTATTGGAATCACCAAATTCATTGGTGGTAATATCATAATACTCCGGTCGGTATAAAAACATTACCATATCGGCATCCTGCTCGATAGCACCCGATTCACGCAGATCACTCAACTGAGGGATCTTATTGCCATCTTTTCTTTTTTCCACTTCACGACTCAACTGCGACAATGCAATAATGGGAATATTCAATTCTTTTGCAAGCCCTTTTAGGTTTCTGGAAATGTTACTGATCTCCTGTTCACGATTGGAATTTCTGTTATCGCCGGATCCACTCATCAATTGCAGATAGTCGATGATGATTAAACCCACATTATGCTTATTACGCAATCTGCGGGCCTTGGCACGAAGTTCAAAGATATTCAAGGCGGCAGAGTCGTCGATAAAAATGGGAGCCTTCATGAGGCGCTCCATACCCTTCTGATATAATTGCTGCACTTCATGATCTTCGAGACGTCCGCGGGATATTTTCTCGAGCATGATCTCACTTTCCGCTGAAAGAATTCTTTGTGCGAGCTGAGAAGCACTCATCTCTAGAGAGAAAAAAGCAACAGGAACCTGCTTGCCCGGATTCATGGCGGCATTACGGGCCAGGTTCAATGCGAAAGCCGTCTTACCCACCGCAGGTCGGGCGGCTAAAATGATCAGATCCGTATTCTGCCAGCCAAAAGTAACTTTATCAAGACCTTTAAAACCGGAAGGCACTCCCGTAAATTCTTCATCTCGGGTTCGTAAATAATCTACCCGCTCGATCGTCTTCATTAATACCCCATGGAAATCGGTAAAGTTTTTCCGCAGATAGTTATTAGTGATATCATACAATTTAGTTTCAGCATGATCCAACAGGTCGAGCACATCTGCACTTTCTTCAAAAGCATCTCTGATGATTTCGCCTGATACACGGATCAGTTCTCGTTGTAAGAATTTCTGAAGAATGATGCGCACATGCGCTTCCAGGTTGGCTGAAGACACAACGGAATTGGTCAGCTTTGCAATAAAATAAGCCCCTCCTACCATTTCCAGTTCTTCTGATTTTTTGAGCTCTTCTACTACCGTAAGCAGATCAATGGGCATGCTCTTATTAGCCAACATCTGCATGGCTTTGAAAATACGTTGATGGGCATCCAGGTAAAAACATTCAGGTCTCAGTGTTTCTGATACAGACTCAAAGGCACGGGTTTCGAGCATAATGGCACCCAGCACGGCTTCTTCCAACTCCCTGGATTGGGGCGGCACCTTACCATACACCATTGTATTGATATCAAGATTGGGTTTTCTTTTTATATTCCGGTCTTTATTGACATTTTTGAGCTCCATGTATATAATGCTTTGCGGCGGTTGAGACGATTGTAGCCAACGAATGTAAAATCAATTTTTATTCTTTTGAATAGAAAGGGCGATAATTATTTTTTATAGACGGGAATCAGGAAATTCACAGGAAATTCAGTATATTATGTGGGTTGTTCACATGGATTTATTGGGTTATGAACAGGATATGCTACAGTTTGTTGGTTAGCGAATTAATCTAATCTTTGATTTGTTTAGCTATTGAGAAGGTTTTGAACTCATAATTTTTTATTATTCACTTTATTGAAACGTGAGATCGTCCCCCTCTGCTATGCAGTTGGATTGAATTTTTGATTAGTAATAAATTCTATTGTTATTATCTCTTCACCAACTGAAAATGCTCAGATCCATTTACCACCACATGATACACGCCGGGTTGTAGTTTGGAAAGATTAAACCGATATTGACTGTCTTTGATAAAATGTTCTGAAATCAACTTTCCAGTTACATCCAGCAAATGAATCATATTGGATCGGTTTTTATCCAGCCCGTTGACTATTGCGAAATCTGTGGCGGGATTGGGGAATACTGATATGTTTGTTGTTAAACTATTATTCACCTTGCGTACTTCAGAGTGGCTGAAAGTACCATCTGTATTTACCTGACGAATACGATAATAATTGAAACCATATAAAGGCTCCTTATCTACCGATGAATATTTACGAATTGAAGTGGATCGCACACCGGCGCCTTCAATAGTTTGTAAGGATTTCCAATTGATTCCATCTGCTGAACGCTCAATCTGGAAATACTGATTATTATC
>JBKCGY010000246.1:0-2939 GCA_046303015.1 Bacteroidota bacterium
CAGATTCCTCTGACAGTTATTTTATTGCGGTTCAGATTGCCAACATTGCAAAAGAAGGCTATGATCTGATCCTTACAGGCAAGGAGACTATTGACTATAATGGTTCTTCCATAGGCGGCATGGTAGCAGAATTACTGGACTGTTCTTATGTTTCTTTGGCTACTAAACTAGATATCAGTGGATCTGAGGCCACTCTCAACAGAGAAATTGAAGGTGGAGAAGAAACCTGTGTCGCTCCCCTCCCACTAGTGGTGAGTTGTCAAAAAGGAATGGCTGAACAAAGAATTCCCAACATGAAAGGCATTATGGGGGCCCGTACCAAACCTTTAAAAGTGGTTGAGCCTACAGCAGCGGAAACCTTAACTTCTATTGTATCTTTTGAACTGCCTCCTGCCAAAGTAGGTGTGAAACTGGTTAGTCCAGAAAATCCCGCTGAATTGGTTCGATTATTACACGAAGAAGCGAAAGTCATCTAATTAATTACTTTTAAAAAAATAAATATGTCAGTACTCATTTTTGCAGATGCTGCAGACGGACAAATTAAAAAATCATCACTCGAAGCTTTAACCTACGGATCGCATCTTGCTCAAAAAAACGGTTGGACTGCTGAAGCACTAGTACTAGGTAATGTGTCAGATGATCTTTCAGCACTGGGTAAGTATGGGGTCCAGAAAGTATATCATATTGCAGAGGATAAATATAATCAAGTCGATGCCCGTTTGTATGCGAAGGCCATTGCGCAGACTGTATCTTCATCCGGGGCTCAAGTGGTTATTGTATCAAATAATCTTACTGGTAAAGCAGTCGCACCTCGTTTAAGTGTTGCATTAAAGGCAGGTCTGGTTGCAGGTGCAGTCGGATTGCCGGATACTTCGTCAGGATTTGTGGTGAAAAAAGCAGTATTCAGTGGTAAAGCTTTTGCAAATATCAATATCACTACTGCCATTAAGATCATCGCCATTAGTCCGAATTCATACAACACCGTTGCAGGAGAAGGAGCTGCTGAAGTACAAGTATTAGTAGGGCCAGATCTAAGTCCATTAGTAAAAGTAACAGCCACTCAGAAAGTAACCGGACAGGTTCCTTTAAGTGAGGCGGAACTAGTGATAAGTGGTGGCAGAGGTTTAAAAGGTCCTGAAAACTGGGGAATGGTGGAAGGTTTGGCAAGTTTAATTGGTGCAGCCACTGCATGCAGTCGCGCCGTAGCTGATGCCCATTGGCGCCCCCATCATGAGCATGTAGGACAAACCGGTGGGTCGATTGCGCCGAATTTGTATGTGGCTATTGGAATAAGCGGTGCTATTCAACATCTGGCTGGTGTTAACAGAAGTAAAGTAATTGTGGTTATAAATAAAGATCCTGAAGCCCCCTTCTTTAAGGCGGCTGATTATGGAATCGTTGGCGACGCCTTTGAAGTTGTTCCTAAGTTGATAGAAGAGGTCAAGAAATTGAAAGGGGTAGCCTAACCTATCGGTATCTCTGTTGCCATACAATTATGGGTTTTGTTTGATGCATTTCGGCAATTTGATTGTAATTTTGGGCTATTCTGATGAAAAAAATTGAATTACAAGTTTATGCTATTTCTCATAGCATACGGCAATCTCAAAGTTATGCCGTAGTACTGGAGGAAGTGAATGGTATCCGGAAGATTCCCATCATGATCGGTGCCAGCGAAGCATCGGGAATAGCTGTTGCCTTGGAGCGAATGAAGCCTCCCCGTCCTCTGGCCTATGATCTTATGAAAAATATTATGTTGGCCTTCAATGTCCGACTTTTTGAGATCATTATTTATAAAGTAGAAGAAGGCGTTTTTTTCTCTAAACTTATTTGTGCTAATGATAATGATACCATAGAGATAGATTCCCGTACATCTGATGCTATTGCCCTGGCCGTACGCTTTGGATGTCCTATATACGCTTTTGAATCGATATTAGATAATGCCAGTATGATACTTGAAGGAGATCCTGAACGCCCTACCCAAAGAGAAGTTGAAGAAAGTGAAGAAGAACAGACTCCTTCTGATCTGTCTTCTCTCAGCATAGAAGAATTGCAGTCTTTATTGAATGAAGTACTTGAACAAGAGGATTATTTAAAAGCGATTGCCATACGAGATGAATTAGATCGTCGTAAACAATAATTATCATCTCTATTGTAACATGATATTATTCCCCAATGCTAAGATCAATCTGGGACTTCGCATTCTGCATAAGAGGAATGATGGATATCACGAACTGCAAACAATTTTCTCCCCCATAAAAGGTATTTCCGATGTTTTGGAAATTGTACGAAATCATGATCATCATGCCGTAGAAGATGTTATTTTCTCTGCAAGTGGATTGACTATTTCAGGTTCCTTGGAACAAAATTTGTGTATCAAAGCTTATTATCTCCTTAAAAAAGATTTTCCGGAATTACCTAAGATCAAAATGCATTTACATAAAGTGATCCCAATGGGGGCAGGTTTGGGTGGTGGAAGTAGCGACGGTGCAGCAACATTGCTTTTACTGAATAATAAAT
The DNA here is from genome assembly GCA_046303015.1 of Bacteroidota bacterium. GTDB lineage: Bacteria > Bacteroidota > Bacteroidia > Chitinophagales > Chitinophagaceae > Lacibacter. The sequence goes on from JBKCGY010000246.1 coordinate 2,518, forward strand.
TCAACCTTGGAATCAATCGTGACCAGCTTATAAAATACGCCTTACAATTAGGCAGTGATTGCCCTTTTTTCATTTTTAATGAAGCTTGCTATGCCACCGGAAGAGGTGAATATCTAAAGCCCGTAAACATCTCTTTGGAGGGATATAAAATCCTTGTTGTACATCCAGGAATTCATGTTTCGACAGCAGAAGCCTTTAAAGCATTGAATCGCAGTACAGATTATATCTATGAGGGAGATGACCTTAAGGAGGTTATTAATATGCCCATATCAAAATGGAAAAATCATTTAATAAATGATTTTCAGTATCCTGTAATCAAAGCTCATCCTGAAATTGGTATGATTATCGAAGATCTATATGGCTGTGGTGCCTTGTATGCGTCTTTGTCAGGAAGTGGAAGTGCAGTATATGGTATTTTCGAT
>JBKCGY010000247.1:0-3817 GCA_046303015.1 Bacteroidota bacterium
CAATATGTGCGACTCGTTGCCCGGCAGACCAATGCCTATGCCACTCGTATTACGGATGCTGCATCTAAAGTAACTACGCAAGGTACTTATCCGAATAATACACTGGCTGATCAGCTCAAAATAGTTGCTCGTCTGGTAAAAGGCGGCTTGAAAACAAGAGTATATATGGTCAGTATGGGTGGATTTGATACGCATGCTTCACAAACGAATACCACCGATCCGTTAACGGGGTCACACTCCAATTTACTTAGACGCATGAGCGATGCCATTAAAGCTTTTCAGGATGACCTGAAAGGATTGGGTGTAGCGGATCGTGTGATCGGTATGACCTTTTCTGAATTCGGAAGAAGAATTAAGTCAAATGCTAGCACCGGAACGGATCATGGAGCAGCAGCACCGATGTTTATATTTGGAAGCAAAGTGAATCCGGGTATAACAGGAGTAAATCCCATCATTCCGGTAAGTCCGTTGGTAAATGATAATATCCCCATGCAATATGATTTCAGAAGTGTCTATGCGAGTCTCCTGAAAGGATGGTTTTGTGCGGATGAGATGACATTGCAAAACACCTTGTTGAAAAATTTTCAGCAGCTGGATCTTTGTGTCAATGGACATTGTGCGGTCACATCCGTCAACGACACAAGGGTATCCGGTATTACATTGATCAGTAATTATCCCAATCCGTTTACAGATACAACCACCATACGTTTCACGACAAAAGGATCACATACGATGGTGCAAATCATGGATGCACAGGGAAGAGTTATTAAAACACTTTATGATCAGATTACAGCAGCCGGCGATTATCAGATTCGTTTCGATGCAAAAGTGCTTCCTGCCGGATTATATTATATGCGTTTTCAAAACGGAGTGACACAGCAGGTGAAACCGATGATTAAGGTGAGGTGATTTTAACTCAAAAGTCAAAGGTCAAAACCATTGCTGTCCGGTTAATTTTTAAAATATTCAGATATTAATAGTGTTCCGACCTCAAGATTGCACTCACAATTATTAATTTTTTTATTGTTACTTTCTTTGTCATTGCTGCAAAGAAAGTACGTAGCGTCATCCTGAGCGAAAGCGAAGGATCTCCTTATGGAGAAGGCTTCGAAAACTGAGATGTTTCGCTGACGCTCAACATGACGGTCAAACCCGATCGCTCCGCGCGTTTTGCCTTGCCAACGCCACGTATTTCGTTCTTAAATTGAATCCTTTGCCTCTTTGCGATCTTTGCGTGAAATTTCAGTCATCAATAAATGCTGATTCTTTATTGTATAGTCGTAATAATGTAATTATTAACCGGACAGACGATTTATATTTTTTGAAAAATAAAGATGTAATTTGATCAGGTATTGCAAAATGTTTGATAATGCGCATCTCCATTTGAAGGAGGATGTTGAAGATATATATCTTTCTCATTATAAGAATAGGGATTCTGAATGCGTTGAAGCAGCTGATTAAAGCGCGTATTATCCTGATGCTGAGTATATGCATCCAGCGCTTCTTCCACTAAATAATTTCTTGGTATATAGACTGGGTTAGCGGCTTTCATATATTCTTTACTTTTCCCTGTTTCGTTTTTTTGCGTAATGCGTTCCTGCCATTTAGATCTCCATACAATCCATTCATCCTGATGATAGAAAGAATGATCCGGTACAGGTATTTCCATCAGGTTACAAAAAGTATTGGTATAATCAGCCTGATATTTTTTCATTATTTCCAGCAATTCATCGATCATATTTTTATCTGCATTATCAGGATCGATCAGTCCTGTTTTTTTGCCCATCATCTGATACCATGCTTCACGGAATAATTCGGGGAAGGTTTGTAATGAGGCTTTTGCTTTTTCTACGGCTCTATTTTGATTGTCATCGATCAGTGAAAGTAATGCACTGGCAAGACAACCCAGATTCCAGTGTGCAATGGATGGTTGATTTCCAAATGCATATCGGCCATTGGTGTCAATGGAACTGAATACGGTGGCTGGATCATAGGCATTCATGAAGGCACAGGGGCCATAGTCGATCGTTTCGCCTGCAATACTCATATTATCGGTATTAATCAAACCATGAATAAATCCTACACGCATCCATTCAACAATCAGCGCTATCTGAAGTTTCATTGCTTCATCCAGAAAAGCCAATGCAGGATTTCCTGCTTCTTTTAAATCGGGGAAATGTCGTTGTATGGTATAATCAAATAATGCCTTGAGTGTATCTTTACCTTGAAGGTGAGCCGCATATTCAAAAGTTCCGACACGAATATGACTCGCTGCAACTCGGGTTAAAATGGCTCCTTCATGTAGTTCTTGCCTGATCACACTTTCTCCTGTTTTAACTACGGCCAGGCTTCTGGTCGTTGCAATACCCAGTCCGTGCATTGCTTCGCTATACAGATACTCACGAAGCATAGCACTGAGTGTGGCTTGCCCATCACCTCTTCGGGAATAAGGTGTAATCCCTGAACCTTTTAATTGAATATCATATCTTTTTTGATTCGGGGCAATATGTTCACCCAGAAGAATAGCTCTTCCATCACCCAGTTGATTAAAATGCCCGAATTGATGACCGGCATATGCCTGTGCGATGGGATATGCATCAGCGGGAATTTGCTGACCGCTTAATATAGCGGCTAAGACTTCTTTTTTTTCATTGACATAAGCCAGGCCCATTTCTGCATCTAATGATGTGTTATATTGATATAGCTCAGCTGCTGTAATCGCTTGTGGCAGTACCCTGCAATACAGATTTTCGGGAAGCGTAATATAGCTGTGGTCAAAGTTGAAACCGGACATGATATGATCTACAAATTTAAAAGAATGATTATGAGTAATAATGAGGTTGGTTAGTGTTCTTTTCTGTGCTGAACATATATGTATAATTGATTCTGTTTTGCCAAAATAGATAAATAAAATTTATATCTATTATTAAAATAGATATATAATTATTTATGATAAAGTTAATTCAAATTTGCTTTATTAAAATATAACATATATGACAAAGATAACGATAGCAAAAGGAGATGGTATTGGTCCTGAGATCATGGATGCAACTTTAGATATTATTATAGCCGCTGGTGCCAGGATTGAAACGGAAGAGATTGAAGTTGGCGAGAAAGTTTATCTGGCGGGAAATACCGCTGGGATATCTGCGGGATCCTGGGATATTATTCGTCGTAACAAAGTTTTTTTAAAAGCTCCTATAACGACTCCGCAAGGGGGTGGCTATAAAAGTCTGAATGTTACTACTCGTAAATTTCTGGGTCTTTATTCGAATGTGAGACCTTGCATGAGTCTGCATCCTTTTGTCAGCACCAAACATCCTGTAATGGATGTGGTAATTGTTCGTGAAAATGAAGAAGATCTTTATGCGGGCATTGAACATCAGCAGACAGATGAAGTGGTGCAGTGTTTAAAGTTGATTAGCAGACCCGGTTGCGAAAAAATTGTTCGTTATGCGTTTGAGTATGCGAAACAGCAAAATCGGAAAAAAGTAACCTGCTTTACGAAGGATAATATCATGAAGCAGACAGATGGTTTGTTTCATAAAGTGTTTGATGAGGTTGCCAAAGAATATCCTGAAATAGAAAATGAGCATTGGATAATTGATATTGGTGCTGCTAAAATGGCGGATACACCTGAAGCTTTTGATTTGATTGTAATGCCTAACCTTTATGGAGATGTATTAAGTGATGTAGCTGCACAGATCACCGGTTCAGTTGGATTAGCGGGATCCGCTAATATCGGCGAGGAGTGTGCCATGTTTGAAGCCATTCATGGTTCTGCCCCCCGGAGAGCGGGCCAAAATGTGGCTAATCC
>JBKCGY010000248.1:0-4537 GCA_046303015.1 Bacteroidota bacterium
AGTGTCGTATAGTAACACATTGCAGGGGGAGCTACTTCGCCGCCGATTTTGCGGGCAGCATTCAGGATGGTAGTCCCCGGCTCAACCTCGATGGTTATATTGTCAATTGTGACCTTTAATAATTTATTTTCGCTCATTTTATGATCAGTTCACAACTTAAAACTTAAAAGTTAAAAGTTAAAAGTGAAGAATAATTTATCATTCTCTTTTGGTTTTTAAAGTCAATATCGACTTGCCAATTATATTTGACAGTTGATTTGCCTCAAGAATCAATTCATTAATTTCTGTTTTATTGATATTGATTGTATCTCTTATGAGACAAAGCCAATATTTGGTTTCATTAGCCGAACGAAGAGCGATCGAGAAAAAATATTCAAGATTTCTTCTCGAATTTCCAGACCTCCCTTCAATCACATTAGCACCGATTGAAGTAGAACTTCGCAACAATTGATCAATTAATGAATAATGAATTCTTTTAAATTCATTTCTGTTAATAAAAAGAACTATCAGTTTCGAGAACTCATAACATCTTTCATTGATGCCATAAGGCTTTGGGGTGTGATTCATATAAATTTGATTCGGTTAACAACTCAAGGAAAACATTATTGTCTTCCAACTTTTAAGTTTTAAGTTTAAACTTTTAACTTAAAACCTCCAGCGGCTCCGCATACCTCGCCAATCCAAAATTCCTGCTTACCGCCTCCTCCGGATTCGTCACATGCCACTCAAACTCATCACGAAAATGACGAATCGCTGCTGCTACCGGCCATGCCGCTGCATCACCCAACGGGCAAATCGTATTCCCTTCAATCTTGCGCTGTATATCCCACAACAAATCAATATCGCTCATACTACCTTTACCCTGATCTATCTTCAGTAAAATTTTCTCCATCCATCCCGTTCCCTCGCGACAAGGAGAACACTGACCGCAACTCTCATGACGATAAAATCTGGCTAAAGTATAGGTATGTTTCACCACACACTGATCTTCATCCATTACAATAAAACCACCACTCCCCATCATACTTCCGGTGGCGAATCCACCATCACTCAGACTCTCGTACGTCATCATGCGTGTTTCACCCTTTGCCGTCTTCAATAATAAATTCGCAGGAAGAATTGGAACGGAAGAACCTCCGGGGATACATGCTTTTAATCTTTTCCCATTGGCTATACCACCGCAGTATTCATCGCTGTAAAGAAATTCCTCAACGGAAATATTCATTTCAATTTCATACACTCCCGGCTTATTGATATTGCCGCAAGCAGAAATCAATTTTGTTCCGGTTGATTTGCCAATACCAATCTTCGCATACTCTTCTCCTCCATCATTGACAATCGGAACAACAGCCGCAATCGTCTCAACATTATTTACCACGGTCGGACAACCCCACAAACCTTTTACCGCAGGGAACGGAGGTTTGATACGAGGATTGCCACGCTTACCCTCTAAGCTTTCAATCAATGCGGTTTCTTCTCCGCAGATATAAGCCCCGGCACCTGGCTGTACATATATTTCACAATCGAACCCGCTGCCTAAAATATTTTTCCCCAACCATCCCGCATGTTTCGCCTCAACGATAGCTTGCTCAAGAATTTCTTTTACCCACCAGTATTCACCACGGATATAGATATAAGAACGATTACTGCCCAATGCATAAGAAGCTAAAATCATTCCCTCAATGAGTAAATGCGGAATGAACTCCATCAAATAACGATCCTTAAATGTTCCCGGCTCACTTTCATCGGCATTACATACCACATAACGTGGAACCCCTTCTGGCTTAGCGAGAAAACTCCACTTCATTCCGGTAGGAAAACCTGCCCCACCACGACCACGCAAACCACTCTTCTTTACCTCTTCAACTATCGCATCAGGGCTCATAGTCTTGAGTGCTTTCTCCACACTACGATATCCACCCTCGCGGCGATAAACATCATAATGACGTATCCCCTCGATATGTGCTTTGTCTAATAATAATTTTCTGCCCATAGTTTCTGCTTATTTCTTTCTCCCCTCCTCTATCAATGCATCAATTTTTTCTTTCGTCAGATGTTCTCTGTAATCTGGACCCAACTGCATCATAGGCGCATATCCACATGCACCCAAACATTCCACTACTTTCAATGTAAACAAACCATCTTCTGTGGTTTGTCCGGGTTTGATACGTAACTTTTCAAAGATATAGGCTACAATATCATCACTCCCTCTTAGCATGCAAGGTCCGGTTTGACAAACTTCAAAAACCGTTTTACCCACCGGCTGCAAATTATACATACTATAGAACGTAGCCACTTCATACACTTCAATCGGTTTTATGCTTAGCAATTCAGCTGCATAATCCATCGCATCACTGCTCAGCCATCCGCCATTTTCTTTTTGTATAAAGTGCAGCAAAGGTATCAAAGCACTCTTCTGCTTCCCCTCCGGATAATGAGCAATCATCTCCGCCACCTTCTGTAATTTATCTTCTGAAAATTTCAACATACAATCAAAAGTTAAAAGTTAAAAGTCAAAACTTAGTTTCAACTTTTACAATTTACGCATCCAATTCTCCCGCAATCAAATTCAAACTACTCATCACCACAATCGCATCACTCAGCATCGACCCTTTAATTAATTCAGGATAGGCCTGATAATAAATAAAACAGGGACGACGGAAATGTAATCGATACGGTGTTCTACCTCCATCACTAATCAAATAATAACCCAATTCACCATTGGCTCCTTCCACAGAATGATATACTTCTCCTTTTGGCATTTCGATTTCACCCATGATGATTTTGAAATGCCAGATGAGCGCTTCCATACTGGTATAAACATCCTTTTTCTCGGGGAGATAATATTCAGGCACATTGGCATGATATACCTCTGCATCAGCACCTTTTATTTCCCGTATTTTCTGATAGGCCTGATTGATAATACTCAGACTCTGCCACATCTCTTCATTACGCACCAGAAAGCGATCATAAGTATCGCCTGTTGTTCCAACAGGAACGATAAATTCAAAATCCTGATAAGAAGAATATGGGGTATGCACACGCACATCATAATCTACACCCGCAGCGCGTAAATTGGGCCCCGTAAATCCGTAATTCAACGCACGCTCAGCAGTAATAGGACCGCAGCCAATCGTTCTTTCCATGAAGATGCGGTTGCGCGTAAACAAATCTTCAAATTCTTTTAATGCTTTAGGATATTCTTTGAGGAATTTTTCCAGTTTCTCCCAGGCAACCGGTGTAAAGTTTCTTTCAAAGCCACCGATTCTTCCAATATTGGTTGTCAACCTGCTTCCGCAGATCTCCTCATAAATTTCATAGATCAATTCACGGTACTCCATCAAGTACACAAATCCTGAAAATGCACCGGTATCTACCCCTAAAATCGAATTACAAATCAGATGATCAGAAATACGTGCCAATTCCATAATGATCACGCGCAGATAATCTACACGCTTAGGCGTTTCAATCTTAAGTAATTTCTCGCAGGTCGTATGCCAGCCAATATTATTAATCGGACTGCTGCAATAATTTAAGCGATCCGTAATAGGAGTAATCTGATATAATGGTCTGCGCTCGGCTAATTTTTCAAAAGCACGATGAATGTACCCAACTGTAGACTCCGCACTTTGCACACGCTCGCCATCCATCTCCAGAATATTCTGGAACACACCATGCGTAGCGGGATGGGTTGGACCCAGATTGAGCGTAGTCGTCAATTTCTCAATCGATCCCTCTGGTAATAATATATTTTGAACGTCACTCATTTTCTGTTACTAAAGATTATAAAAACCTACAACTTTCAACTTACACTTCCTCCCCTTCCAAACATCTCATCATCTTTATCGATCCTTGTCTGATCTTCCAATGGAAATTCTTTCCTCAAAGGGAAATAATCCATCTCATCTACATTCAATATTCTTTTCAGATTCGGATGTCCTATAAAATTCACCCCATAGAAATCATAGGTCTCACGCTCCATCCAGTTGGCCGTAGCAAACAACTGCGTAGCCGTATATACATCCGGTTTTGAAACGGGCGCAAAGATCTTCAAGCGGATACGTACATTATCGACCAGATTATGCAAATGATAAACCACGGCCAGCTCTCTATCTTGCTGATCCGGATAATGTACTGCCTGCAGATCTGTCAAAAAACGAAACTTCAAGGTTTCATCATCATACAAAAACTGCAATACTTTCAGATTCAACTCACGGGGAGCCTCAAACGTAAGCATGCCGTAAGGTTCAGAGAAATCAGTCAGAATATCCCCGAATTTCTCCTTTAATTTTTCTTGTATGATACCATTCGTTAAAGCCATGCTTTCTACAATTATTTTTTATTCGATGCCGTAGCTTTCTAGTAATGCTTTGTAATGATCACTGTTTCTTCTGCGCAAACTCTCCTGTCCTACCAGCTCCTGGATCTTTAAGATGCCATCCAGAATCGCTTCCGGACGGGGCGGACAACCCGGCACATATACATCCACCGGCACCACCTGATCGATACCTTGTAACACACTGTATGTATCAAAAAT
>JBKCGY010000249.1:0-2775 GCA_046303015.1 Bacteroidota bacterium
ATTTACACCTGAAGTACGTAATGTTCTGTCCGCATGCAATGTGACACCATTCGAATTATCAATAATCAGATTGGAAGGCGCGGAAGCGTCGGTTCTAAATTCGAAAGCATTCGTTGTTTGAGCTACAGAGCCTTTGTATTCCAAAGTACTTCCCACTGCATAAATTGGTTGAGTACCTGTCATAGCCGCAGTGCCCTGAAATGAAAGCACACCGGTGATTGTAGCAGTAGAAGTAGATGGCAGGTCTTTATTACCGCTTCCTGCAAGTGTAAGATTGCGATAGGTAATAGCGACTGTTCCAACTATATCACGCCGGGGTCTATTAATCGTTTGACCTCCATTTCGATTATATATAACTGTAGCGTTGGTGCCATTCAAATTCACATTATAAATGCCGGCACTGGCAGTTCCATTTGTACCCCAACCGGTGTTTTCATCAAAATCATCGTCTCCAATCCAGGGAGCTACATTATTTAGTACCAGAGTACCATTTGCAATGCCCTCTGTCATTAAGAAAGAAGCGCCTTGTCCAGTACTGGAAGTTATAAATGGTCTTATTTCTCCTCCAAGGGTAAATGTGCCACTCTGTAAAGAGAAAGAAGCGTTGGCATTTCTTCCGGAATTATTTCTTGAGTTTATCCCCAGATTACCATTGCATGAGAAAGATGCTATAGACACATTAAGTTTTGTCTGGCCACTGGCAGATAAAGTCGGAGTAGCGGCGCCAATCACCACGGAACCCGCAAGGATTGAACCAGCCCCTGAAATTGTTGTGTTATTAGAACCGGTAGCAATATGATTAATTGTAATGGCACCGGAAATGGTAAGGGTAAAACCGGAATTGACTTGTAATGTGGCGGCAGCACCAGAGAAAGTTACAGATGTACAGGAAAAATCCCCGTCTACTGTCACATTAGATCCGTTGGGGATTATAACTGCCCCGCCGGCAACAGGCACGGCATTCGTATTCCAGTTATTGGCACTGCTCCAGTTCACGCCATCTCCACCACCATCCCAGGTTTGCGCATGGATTAAATGGATACAAAAAAAACATACAAATAATGAGAGTGAAATTTTTTGCATAAATGGTTGGGTTTGCAAATACAAGAAAATTGAAACAATTTATTTCAGCTTCAAAGACGGAACGAGGTGAAATTCAATGGATTTTAAGATTTGTAAAGTAACTAAAAAAAAGCGAGCTATAAAAATGTTGTCACCCCCTCTCCAGCATATATCTCAAAGCCTCATGCAACGAATTCGGAACATACCCTAATTCCTTAATCGCCTTTGCAATAAGAAATCCTGTTTTAGGGGGCCTTTTTGCAGGTTCAGGGAACATGGAGGCATCTACGGGTGTAATTAAACCCTTATCTGTATGGGTCAATTCCGCTATTATACACGCCAGCTCGTAGGGGGTACAGGTATCCTTTCCCGAAATATGATAAATACCTTTGGCATGCTTCATGATCGCCAGCAGAATACCTTTAGCTAAATCCTCAACATAAGTAGGTGTCCTTATCTGATCGTTCACTACTTTAATAGATTCTCCATGCTCCAACTTTTCCTTAACCCATAAAACAAAATTGGAGCGACCGCCGGGTACTTTATTCCCATACACCAACACCGTACGTATAATACACCAATGTAATCTTGAACATTGCACCATCTCTTCCGCCAGTAATTTCGATTCTCCGTAAAGATTGACCGGATTAGGAGTGGCGGTCTCATCATAAGGCCCCTCTTCTCCATCAAAGACAAAATCAGTACTGATATAAATGAAATATGATTTGTGCCTTTCCGCTGATCTGAGCAAAGATCTGGTAGCGCCAACATTCACCTTCCAGCATTGATCGGGATGTGCCACACATTCGTTGGGCTGTGACATGGCAGCTGCATGAACAATGATATGCGGGGTCAATTTATCAACAATCTGCTCGGTCTTTTTAAAATTGGTGAGATCTACAGAATGATAATTAACCCCACTTGATTTGCCATAAGAAATTCTGGAAGCCCCCTTCCCCAAAGCATGTATCTCAAACTTACCCTCCTCCACCAAAAGGCGAATCAGGTGTTGGCCTACAAGACCATTGGCACCAGTAATGAGAATTTTCATGAATTAAAGTTAAAAGTTAAAAGCCAAAACCCAAAAGTGATATTAACAACGATAACCACGAGAACAATTACAGCTTTCCCACCTAACCCCCTAAACAACTAAACTAGTTTTTGATTTTGCCTTTTGACCTTTGACTTTTCTTTCAATCCAAATCCTCTGGTGCTTGAAGATTGAGTGTTTGGAATAATTTAGAAGCAACGGGTTTCCCGTTTTTTGTAGCGGGGAGCCACTTCAATTCTTTTTCAAAACGATTTACGATCTCATTGTGAACAACCTCCCAAATACCTTTCACAACTTTCGCAAATCGGGTATTACCTGCTTCGTCAACAATAAATTCAAGTTGTAAAGCAAGAGATACTTCGGGTGGAAGTTTAGCGGCATACTCTTTACTCAAATTATATAACCACCTCTGATAAGCTGAAGTACCTTGTAAATAAACCGGAACTTTATCGACATTCACTTCATAAGGCATGGTCTGCACAGCAACAACTTCAGGTTCTTCTTTTTCAATAACCCTATCTACCAAAGGAGTATAGGGATTACCGGCAATTTGATAATTCCCTTTTGCATCAATCAATATCCCAGGAACCTGATGCGTATTTTCAAAATACGCATAGGCTTCATGCAAAGGCTTGTGAAAAGAAGTCCAAACAGACATATTG
>JBKCGY010000250.1:0-5328 GCA_046303015.1 Bacteroidota bacterium
CCTGTCAATTTCAATTCACCTTTTCCCTCATTCAACATAGATTCAATAAATAAAATATCCCCACCTACTGCCGTCCATGCGAGGCCAACCGCCACACCAGGTATTTGTGCTGTTTTATAGATCTCGTTTGAATAACGGGGCTTACCCAAAATCTTCTCAATATCCTTGGGTGTAATTTGCGATTTTAGGACTCCTTTTATGGCAAATTCTTTGGCCTGTGATCTCATTACAGATGCAAGCATTCGATCCAATTCTCTTACGCCACTTTCCCGGGTATATTCTTCCGCTAACTTACGAATGACATTATCTTTAAGCGAAAAAGAGATCTTTTCAAGTCCGTGTGCTTGTTTTTGTTTAGGGATCAAATGTTTTTTTGCTATTTCTATCTTTTCTTCCACTGCATAACCCGAAAGATCAATAATCTCCAAACGATCCCTTAAGGCCGGTTGTATTGTTGAAATATTATTTGCAGTAGCAATAAATAAAACTTTAGACAGATCATACTCTAATTCAAGATAATTATCATAAAAAGTATGATTTTGCTCCGGATCAAGAAGTTCTAGAAGGGCACTGGAGGGATCTCCTCTGAAATCGGCTCCTATTTTGTCAATCTCATCCATAATCATTACAGGATTCGCTGATTTTACCTTTCGTAAGGATTGTATGATTCTTCCAGGCATTGCCCCGATATATGTTTTACGATGACCTCTGATCTCACTTTCATCGTGTAATCCGCCCAAACTGATCCTTACATATTTTCTTCCTAATGCAGCGGCAATACTTTTACCTAAAGATGTTTTACCGATACCGGGAGGCCCTAGAAAACAAAGGATTGGACTCTTCATATCTCCTTTCAGTTTCAAAACCGCTAAATATTCAAGTATTCTTTCTTTTACTTTGTCGATACCATAATGATCATGATCTAAAACCTTTTTGGCTTTTTTCAGGTCATATTGATCTTCTGTATAGTCCTCCCATGGTAAATCGAGTAAAAGATCCATATGATTGTATACGATAGAATAATCTGGGGTAGAGGGGTGCATTCTTTCCAACTTCTCGATGCCTTTTTTAAACATTTCTGCAGCTGATTTGGGCCATTTTTTTGATTCAGCCTTCTTTTTCATTTCTTGGATCTCCAGATCATTTGAATCTCCACCCAACTCTTCTTTAATACTTTTCATTTGTTGTTGCAGAAAATACTCACGTTGCTGCTTGTCAATTTCAGTTCGTGTTTTGCTGGTTACTTTGTTTTTCAATTCAGCAAATTGTAATTCTCTCTGCAATAGGGATAATAGTAGCTCTGCTCTTTGGGATAGATTCTGCGTCTCAAGTAATTTCTGTTTTTCGGTTAATTCGGCATTCAGATTATTACTTACAAAATGAATTAGAAAAGCAGGATTTTCTATATTTTTTAATATGATGGCTGCTTCACTGGGTAGATTGGGTGATAATTGAATAATTTGGGAGGCCAGATCTTTGATAGATCCGGCAAGCGCCTGAAAATTAGGCTGATCTGTTATGGGCTCATCATCTAAAACTGAGATATTCGCCTTGAAAAAAGGATCTTCCGATGTAATTCCAATGATTTTAAAACGTTTCTTGCCTTGTATAATTACTGTAGTTCCGCCATCCGGCATTTTAATTAATTTAACCACCCGCGCTACCGTTCCCACCTGCTGAAGATCATGTACCGTTGGGTCTTCTACATTACTATCTTTCTGTGCAATCACCCCTACCAATTTATCCGTTTTATATGCCTCATTTACGGCCTGAATGCTCTTGTCACGTCCTACGGTAATCGGTAGCACAACGCCCGGGAACAAAACAGTATTGCGTAATGGTAAAATAGGGAGGTCATTTTCTATATTGATTTCATCATCCTGGCCTTCCGTTTCATTAAGAGGAATAATAGGTAAGAAATCCATATCCTCCTCCTTCTGTGCACTCAAAAAAAAATCCTTATTATTCATAAATACATTTTAAGACAAAATGACAGATGTTATTAAAGTAAAACAAATATCTATTAGTACTGTAGATATTGCAACTTTAATGCCAGTAATAAATCTAATCAAAAACTATTTGATATTCATTAAGGATATCAGGGATTTGCCGATAGAACCGCTTGGCATCTGGATATGTAACAAGGCAGACACAGTGACAGCAATATCCGTCATATAAACTTCCCTGGTACTTGCACCTTTAGGTATTTTCCAGCCATACCATAGAAGAGGAATATGACTATCATAAGGATTCCATAATCCGTGAGTGGTACCCGTTTTACTTCCATCAATCCAGCCCGGTTTTAAGATGACTTGAAGATCTCCGCTTCGTTTCGGATGATAACCATTAACTATTTGCTCTCTTACAGAAACAGGTAAGGGTGTTTCCATAACCTCATCCAGTTCAAAGATTCTGTCAATACCCTCTATACCATGACAAAAATTTATGATATCTGTATAAACATCTTCAGTGGAAATACCTAAGCTGTCTATCCTTTCATGATTAACATAAAGTTGATAATTATGCAGGTAATATATCAGTTTATCCCCCCCGTATTTCTGCTTTAAAAATGTATTTAATGTATCTGTAATTTTTTTATCATCTATTACGCCTCCAGGAATGTTATGTTGTTTCAAAAATTCCGGCACATGTGCAACACCATGATCAGCTGTTAAAAAACATAAATAATTGCCTTTCCCAATCGTTGCATCCAGGTAATCAAAGAAGGCGCCCAGTTCCTGATCCAGTCTGATATAATTATCTTCTATTTCAATACTATTCGGACCGAATATATGTCCGATATAGTCAGGGGATGAAAAACTGATCGCTAAAAAATCAGTGATCTCATCAGATCCTAAACTTTCATTCCTTATGGCCTCTTTTGCAAATGAAAGGGTCAATGAATTTCCATGGGGTGTTTTAAGAATGGGATCATAATTGTTGCCTATGAAATTTTGTAGATTGTATGGAAATCCTTTCTGGTCTTTACCAAAGGGGGATCCGGCATAATCTTTATTGTCTTTTGTACTTTGATGGTATGTCTGAATATCATACAATGTATTCCACCCTTTCTTATAATAGAAGTCCGGAAATTTAGAATCATTGAATTTATTTACCCACTCTGGTAAACGGTCTAGATAGTGAGTGGAGCTTATCCAGTTGCCGGACTTGGATTCATACCAATAGGCGGCATCTGCACTATGACCTGCTGGTAAAATACTTCCTCTGTCTTTCATTGCCACACCAATCACTTTACTTTTAAAATTGGTAGCCAACTTTAATTCATCACAAACACTGGTGGACAACATATTGCGTGGGCTCATCTGACCGGAAGAGGCATTCGTGCCAACACCATTAACATTTTTATCTTCGCTGCAATAGACCATTCTCCCCTCCTTTCTGTCTGGCCAGTTATTCCCAACAATTCCATTGATTGCGGGCACTGTTCCTGTATAGATAGATGCATGTCCACATCCGGTTACGGTGGGCATATAGGGTATAAATGTGTTGTCAAATGAAAAACCTTCATACATCATTCTTTTAAAACCACCTTTGGTGCTATACCGATCATGAAATCTGTACAAAAAATCCCATCGCATCTGATCGATAACAATACCCACTACAAGTTTAGGCCTGCCGGCTAATTTTGTCTCTGATTTTTTTTGTGTGGTTTGCGTATTTGCAGAGATGGTAACAAGGCTCAATATCAAGGCTATAAAGAATCTCATTGGAATAAATTTAAACAAAGATAAATGTCGCCCTCCTATTTATTTACTCATTTGATTGGTAACAACTTTTAACAAATACATAAAACTTAATAATTATTACATTTGCATGAATTTATATGAAATCTTTATGGCGGATATATTTGAAAAATTGATCAAAAACTATGGTCCGATTGGCCAGCATAGAGAAAGGGCACATGGTTATTTTGCTTTTCCAAAATTAGAAGGAGAGATCAGCAGTACGATGTCTTTTCGCGGAAAAAAGAAGATTGTATGGAGCTTGAATAATTACCTTGGATTAGCCAATCATCCTGATATCAGAAAAGTAGATGCAGATGCAGCTGCCGAATTTGGAATGGCCTACCCCATGGGTGCGCGTATGATGAGCGGTAACTCTAATCAGCATGAACAACTGGAACGCGAACTGGCCGAATTTGAGAAAAAAGAAGATGCCATTCTATTGAATTTCGGATACCAGGGTATTATGAGCACAATCGATGCCATTTGCGGTCGACATGATGTAATCGTTTACGATGCAGAAAGTCATGCCTGTATAATTGACGGATTAAGACTTCATCCAGGACATCGCTATGTTTTTAAACATAATGATATCGAAGATTGCGAAAAGCAATTACAAAGAGCCACAACGCTCATTGAAAAACAAGGTACCGGTGGCATTCTGGTGATTTCTGAAGGTGTTTTTGGAATGGCGGGCGATCAGGGTAAGCTCAAAGAAATAGCAGCACTCAAAAAGAAATACGAGTTCAGATTATTAGTAGATGATGCTCATGGTTTTGGAACTTTAGGGAGAACAGGTGCCGGAGCAGGTGAAGAACAGGATTGTCAGGATGATATCGATCTGTATTTTAGCACTTTCGCTAAATCTATGGCATCAATTGGCGCTTTCCTTGCGGGTCCCAGAGTGATTATTGATTATATCCGATATAACATCCGTTCGCAAATATTTGCTAAAAGTTTGCCCATGGCCATTGTGATTGGTAATCTCAAGCGCCTTGAAATGCTGCGTAATATGCCGGAGCTCCGTGATAAACTTTGGAGTAATGCCCGCAAATTACAGAATGGATTGAAAGAAAGAGGTTTTGATATTGGCAAGACAAACAGTCCGGTTACACCGGTATATATGAAAGGCGGCGTAGAAGAAGCCACTGCTATGGTAATGGATCTAAGAGAAAATTATCATATTTTTTGCTCCATTGTGGTATACCCTGTGATTCCAAAAGGACATATCATTTATCGCCTAATACCTTCGGCTGCGCATACAGATCATGATATAGAAGAGACACTCAAGGCTTTTACAGAGACAAAAGCTAAGCTCGATGCGGGAGCCTATAAAGTGGAGGCAATTCCAGATATGGCAAATAATTGATCTAAAAAAGGGGCTTACAAATGAGCCCCTTTTTTAAGATGCCTACGGGTAAATTCCCATAATACGATCCCTGTTGCCACCGATATATTCAATGAATGTTTCATTCCCATTTGTGGTATCTCAATACATTCTTTACATAATCGTAAAGTGGATGCTTCAACACCGCTGACTTCATTGCCAAAAATTAAAACGATGCCATTTTCAATGGAGTGATTC
>JBKCGY010000251.1:0-5377 GCA_046303015.1 Bacteroidota bacterium
AGTAAGCTCAATAAAAAGAATGATTTTCTATTTTTCAGATGATTTATCCTGATCGGTTGACGAAGAATTTTGATGTTTTGAAAATTCATTCATGATTTCTGCCCGTAACTGCCTCAGCCTTCGTGCAGGACTGATTGGCTCTTCTATATCATCAGATAAATCCGACTCACTATCGGATTTGTCTGTATGTAATCTATACTCTTTTAAGGGATCCACTGCCGGCTCCGAAAAATGTCTGACAAAAGACTGTCCGACTTTATCCCGCATAGGACCATCCTTTCTTAATTTATCGAAGAACTTTTTTGCCAGAAGGTATTTAGGAACTTCATCATTGGTTTGATCTGCATTGGAAGATGCGTCTGACATGATTTAATCATTTTATTAAAGATAATGTCTTTTGAGTAATGAGTCTTATTGACTAATGTACTAATGGTTGCTTAACGATAGTGGTGGTTCTCATTGTTGCCATGTTGCAAGTTAGTTGGGATGGTCGTTGTATGTATCCCCCTCCAAGAGGGGGGATTTAGGAGTAGAACTAGCCACATTCTGAATATTGACAACTAAAAACCACCTTAGATACATTATAATCAGGTCATTACTTTTGTTAATACGATTCAATTTTACCATGACCCTCGATCAACTCCTGGAACATAGTTTAACCAAACCGGATGTGGAAGAAAGTTTTCCTTTCGGGCCCGAAGTGTTGGTGCTGAAAGTGAAGGGGAAAGTCTTTCTTTTAATTCCGCTAAATACTGATCCCCTTCAATTCAATGTGAAATGTAATCCGGAAAGAGCATTACAACTTCGCGATGAATATATTTCTATCATCCCCGGCTATCACATGAATAAAAAACACTGGAATACAATTATTCTGGATGGCACCGTGCCTTCCTCATTGATTTATGAACTTATTGATCATTCTTATGCATTGGTAAGTGCTAAAAAATGATTAGAACCTGATTCTTATCGTTTTATTACCCTGAAAGTACATTTGACATTTCGGGTTGTGCCTTGAAAGTTCATGTCAACGGTAAAGTTTCCTTCAGCAACACTGCCGGGAAATGAATTGTATTTTGTCAAATTTATTGTCGGATTTTGTGTAAGGATCTGTTCAGAGAAAAGAGTTTGCGAAATGAAAATAAAGCATCTGTTTAGTGGCAAACCGTTTGCTACTGTACCATTATGAATAAAATTGAAATTAATATTATTGGAAACCGTGCTTCCTGAATTCGTTCCTTTGCCTCCACTAATGCTCATTTTACCGCCTGTTGAACCGGTTAAAATGGAATCGATCGTAGTGATCTGATCAGGTGGAGATACAATATTATAAGGTGTGCCATCAATCAGAATTTCAATAAACTGAGCACTTGAAGTGCCGCAGGCCTGAATGACCGGAATTGTTACATTACCACTGGTGGCCGTTACTGTAATCGGAACATTTTGCTGAACAGCATTTAAGTCAATGGCGGTAACAGAATAATTAACCGGCTCATTGTTACATTTTATGATGGCCAGCTCATACACGCCGTTCACTACGTTTGCAGTATACACCTGACTATTGCCTGCATATATTCTAACATAACCTTTTGTTACGGGTGCATTATTACAATCTTTTACGGTTCCTGTAAATACAATCCTTGTTGTGGAGGGGGTAGCTACTTTAATAGTGCCAAGGCTTGTATTGGAACTGAATGGACCAATATTGTAAGATGAACTTGCCTGATTGCAGGGATTGAGTACCTGTAATTTCAGGGGTTCATTCCTAGGGATCTTACCGCAAATATTTCCCGCCGTATCTGTACGGCCGAAGCCGGGATTACCGTTGGCACGAACGATACGAACGCCCACATTGTTCAGCGGTTTCCCTGTTAGACTATCAACCAGTCTCGCACAAAATTCTACCAATGGGAATGGGGCATCGCAGTTCCAGAAAGAAAAATGGGTAACCTGTGCCAGATAGTTAGAGCCCGATTTTGTAGCCGTTCCTTCCTGTACCCAACGGGCCTTTGTTTCATCAAAGTGCCAGAGATCGATCGTGTTGGGGGCATTAGCTAGCAAAGCCGTGGGAATAGGGAAGGTAAGATCTGCTTTTTGTCCGGCTTTGATCTTCAGTTCCTGTCCGGAGCTCCCTTTTAATTCTACACCAATCATGCCGAAGGTTTCCAGTCCTCTTTCTTCGCCGCCAGTTGTGATGCCACGCAAATCGCCCATAACTATATCAGGAAGATTGGGGTCTGTTGGATTAATCCATGTCATGGAAACATTTACTGTGCCGTTATATACATTTCCCGAAGCCTCAGTAACGGCATTGGCCGGTAGTGTAAGTTTTGCACCACCCGACAACATAACTGAACCACCGGAGGTGCTTGTAATGGTGCCATTTACGGAACGGGGCAATAAGCGAATACGCACCTGATTCATCGTGCCGGATGCCGTCACAAAACTTCTGTAAGCGTTGAAGTAGCCTGTTTTTTCGACTTTGACAAATCCATTATTTTTTGAAAGGTTAATATTGGTGAATTGAAATGCGCCATATCTGTCTGTGGTGAAAGTACTGTTCCCGCAGCGAACCAGAGCTCCTTCTACCGGGAATCCTTTCTCATCCACTACATTGCCGGATACACTTGTCTGCACCTGAGTAATATCGTCAACCTGTGCAGGGGGATTGATATCGGAATTATTATCTCTCCGACAAGCGACTATGATAATGACGGCCGACAAAAGAATAAGGCAATAACGAATGACTATACGATGATTCATGGCAGACAATTTGAACGGTTGAAACAAATATTAAAGCAGGTGTTTATGATTCATATGAGGCAGGCAGATTTCATAAAGACAGAAAGCAAAATGAAGGTAAGGAAAATATTTATCTGTTGAGTTTTTTTAATTGAAAAGGAGTCAAAGTCTGTACAATCAGGCTTTTTACATTACCACAAAATGGCAAATATGCCATTGTTAAGCAAATGATATTAAGGTACTTTCGGGCGCGATTTAGTCGTTCCTTGCTTCCAGTCAAATACTAACCAGGCTGATCTAGAACGACAACCTACAGTAACCTTAATTCAACCAAAACTACGAATACATGAAATTCGGTCGTTTGTCTTTAATCTTTACGCTATTCATTGGGATTTTTTATACTTATACTGTAAGTGGGCAGATTTGTAATAAGTCTCAATTGTCTGCCAATTTACAAAATGGACTGGTGGCTTTTTATCCCTTTTGCGGAAGCGCGAATGATATCAGTGGAAATGGTAATAATGGAACGGTTATGGGGGGTGTTTCTTTAATACCCGATCGTTTTGGTAATCCCAATCAAGCATATTTTTTTCCTGGCAACTCAACTTCATACATAGAGTGCGGATTATCTCAATCATTACGAGTTTCAAACGCAATAACGATTTCCGTGTGGATTTATCTTGATGGGGGAACCATAAATCCTAGAATTATTAGTAGTGAACCCAATTTTTGCGCAGGTTATCAGATGTCAACTTCAGGCACATCAAATACTTCAAGAGGTTTGGGTTCATTAATTGTAAATAATAATGGCGCAGGTGTTGGAGTGAATTATCCCAATATTACTGCTTTGCAATGGCACCATGTGGTAATGACTGCCGATATAAATGGAGTTGGTAATCTTTATGTTGATGGAGCACTTGTAAATACGGTTAATGGTACACCAATTATAAATCCTACTTATTGTTCAAATCTAAATATTGGAAGGAAAAGTTATAGCGCATTTGATGCTTTTGGAGGTAAGATGGATGATGTTGGTATATGGAACAGAGCACTTTCAAAAGATGAGGTTTTGACATTGTTCAATAGTAATTGTATCATAAGCGGATTTAATGCATTACAAGATTCAACAAAATTATGTGGAGCTATAGCCACACTCGATGCAGGCGCAGGATTTTCAAGTTACAGCTGGAATACAGGTGCCACTACTCGCACTATCTCACCAACTACCAGTGGCTTTTATAAAGTAACCGTTACGAATGCATCGGGATGTACGGCTAGCGACAGTACTTATCTGAGTTTAGTTAATGCAAATATTGTCAACCGTGATACCACTATTTGTAAAGGGTCGCTTATTACATTGAGTGTAGATTCTCTTTCTAATCATCCTTGTTCTCCTTTTCCTTACACAAGGCAGTTGGGTGCAGAGATTTTTGTTTCTGTTCAGGGAAATGATAATACAGGAAATGGTACGATGGGATTGCCGTATAAAAGTATATCCAAGGCTATTTCAGTTGCTGCAAACGGTTCGATTGTAACTGTGATGAGTGGGGTATACAAAGGACTATTAAACACAAATCTTTCATTACTCGGTAAAAATATCACAATTCAAAGTTTTTCCGGCCCATCTTGTACGGTTATAGATTGCGAAAACCAAACTAGGGCATTTAAGCTCAATGGGGGTGAGAATAATGTTGTTATCAGAGGAATTAAAATTATTAATGGAAGTAGTCAGTTGTTGTCTGAAGGAACGGGTAGCGCAATTTTGATTGATGACAACTCTTCTGCAAGAATTGTCAGATGTATTTTCGAAAATTGTAAAAGTTCAATAGTTGTAGCAATTGGAAGAGCTGAGATTTCAGGTCTTCCATCCTCTATTGATACTTCTATTTTTTATGGCAATAATACTGGGGCAATTGCCGGATCTAAGAAGTCATTTGATGTTCGTAATACACTATTTAAGCAGAACAATACAGGAGCTAATCAATTAGTGTCAAACGGCCATGTCGCAAACCCTGCACTGGGGTACTATAATTGTGTTTTTTTGAACAATACATCAAGTGCAGGTGGTACTGGACCTGGCATGATATATTTAGGACACGGAAAGCAACTCGATAATTGTATAGTTTCAAATAATGTTAGTACAACCTCAATTGTGTACATGGGGACGAACTGGACGCCCACTTTGACTCGTGTTAATAACTGTACCTTCTATAATAATGTTGGTATTAGTTCAAATACATCTTGGTCTGACCACGGAGGCAGTGCTTTGAATTCTATTTTCAATGGATTAGATGCTATTAAAACAATAAGTAGTGGTTCTGTTGCTGTTCCATATACGTACTCTTGTGGTGTATTACCAGCCGGAACCGGAAACATCAATGCCAACCCCCTTTTTGTAAACCCATCCCAAAATAATTTCAGTCTGTCTTTGGGTTCTCCTTGTATCGGTACGGGTGCTGCAGGCTCAAACATGGGAGCCGCTACCACTTTTTTCCCTAATTGGATGTTTGATTACAGTCCCGTTAATTTTAATGTCCAATGGTCAACCGGCGCCACCACCAGCAGCATTACCGTTAGCCCTACTCAAACCACCACCTACTATGTAACGGTTTCCGATGGTATTACCAGTTGTATAGAT
>JBKCGY010000252.1:0-2248 GCA_046303015.1 Bacteroidota bacterium
CAATAAAATAAGATTTTGCAGTTCTTCCTCCCCCTGCGCCCTCCCGAAAGGATTCGGGACAAGCTCTCCCAGGGGGGATACACATAATCAGCTAACACTCTAAGTAATTTTTAAAAAATTAGCCAGACAGCAATGGTTTTAACTTTTGACCTTTGAGTTAAACTTTCTCCCTGTCATCCAAAATATCTCTGATTATATTCTGATGCTTGAACTCCATATCACTCAATTCCAGATCGATTGCATTCGTACTTTTCCAGATTTCAATGAGTGAGAAAATTAAGGATAACAGTAAGCTGATTAAGCTGGTGGCAAATAATACATAAGACGCCTCTACATTACCAGTAAAAATCAGGTACATTGTAACTACACACAACAAAAAACTCAAAACACCCAGCGCCTGCATGTTTCGAATCAATCGGATGCGCACATGCAAACTGGCAATCTGGCGACGGATATTCTGACTTTCTTCTTTGGTGTATTGCTCATGCAATCTCCGAACCAGATTCGCCAACGCAAGAAAACGGTTGGTATAGGCCAGCATCAATAGCGTGATGGCGGGGAATAAAAGTGCGGGTGTATTGATGGAAAGTTCAGACATGATTATACGAATGTACTGAACTTATCCAAAAAGATAAAGGCGGCCCGACTAGACCGCCTTTTATAAATAAAAGGTCTGAAATCAATTAACAGTCAAAGGAAAACTCACCTCAATATCAGTCTCACCCTTTGTAGCATTATCTCCGCCTGCTTTGGTGCCGGGTTTATGTTTTAATATGATGGTAAGATTAGCAGATCCTGAACCCGATGTTACTACATCTGCTTTAAGACCGAGAGGAAGATTCTTTGTGTCCTTATCAGTACGGGTGATCGTAACTAAGGCATTAGAAAGCTGATAGAATACTTCATGATCATCTGCTTCTTCTAATATTTCTTCGGTAATATCTTCTGCCGGATTTTTACTCTCATCTAAAAAATCAAGTTCAACCTCATAAGTCTTACCGGCTGAAAGAGAAATAGACTGAATGACAGGTGCATTTCCGCCTTCTCCATCAAGATCTTTCCATGAATAAGTACTGATGGCGTTCGTTGACTTATCTTTAATCTTCAATGATACGGTTGTAATCAGTTCCTCTTCATTGGAGTCATCCGGTTTCACATCGTCCTTTTTACATGCGGTCATAAAAAGACTAAGACTGAATACAGCGGCTGTAAGGGTCGCAATTTTTCTGTTCATAATTGTTGTTTTTTATTTGTGTTGGTGAAAAATGACAAATGGAATATGTAATCGCAATGAAATATTTCTGCCCATCTCGTCACTGAAATAACGAAATGCATTCATGTAATCGCGATAAGCATGATCAAATAAATTGGTAACAGATAAGATTAAATTACAATTCTGATGCGCCCATCTAAATTTCGTACCCGCTTCCAATTTAGCCAGCCAGTAAGCAGAAGGCGGCATCAGATAATCGGATTGCTTGACCACAGGATCCGTATTGGGTAATTCTATATTCCCTGTAGCTGGTACTCTTATTTGTCGAGAAACATAAGAAGCTCCTGCAGAAATATAAGTATCAAATATTTTTCCTGCATTGGAAAAATGATAGGTTGTCTGAAATTCTATTCTGTCTGCCGGCATCTGTATGATCCAGTCATTTAATTTCAAATCCCATGCGCGCAAAACAGACCCTTGTAAAGTAATATCTATATGTTTATCTACGTGAATAACAGCATTCATATCTGCCCCATGTAATCTGGCATCTGTTTGGTTATAACTAAATACCGGAAATGCACCGCGAATTGTAAGCTCCGGAGGAAAATCAGGTTGTAAAAAAATAAATCCATTGATGTTTTTAAAGTACGTATTCACATCCAGCTCCAGCCACGATTGATTGAATATCATCCCCGCGCCTATACTCATGGAACGTTCCGCCTGAAGATTTTGATTTCCTCTTTCCAAACGTGAAGCACCATGATGCAGACCATTCGCATATAACTCGTTTACCTGTGGGGCACGCCATGCAGTTGAAGTATTGATCAGCAATCGGGTACTGCTATTCAAACGATATTGCGTTCCAATATTTCCTGAAAGATTATTGAAATTCAAATCAGGATATGAAAATTTATTCTCGTTATCAGTAGTGTTATAAATGGACTTATAATCAAAACGTACCCCTCCTTCAAAATCCCATTTTTTATAACTGTACTTTTCAGTTATAAATATTCCGGCATTGTATGATTGATAATT
>JBKCGY010000253.1:0-9385 GCA_046303015.1 Bacteroidota bacterium
GTATTAATGATAGCATCCAATGCAGCTATGGCGGTCTCCCCTCCTTCTAATGAAAATCTTTTTTGACCGATATACTTTGTATGAAGGAATTTTTCAAAAAGTACTCCCTGATTCAGTTTTTCAAGAATTCTCTTCCTCTTCTCTATAGGAAAAGGCTGATGAAAATCTTGCTCCATAGCATGGATCAAAAAATCAACCTTTTTCTTATCGATGATATATTTGAATTCGATCCCAACATGGGTAGTATAAGACTTTTGCAGATGAGTTACTAATTGTCTCAGCGTGCCGTTTTTGAGTCCTACCAGCTCCGCTGCAAATACTTTTTTATCGAGATCTGATTCAGAAAGGCCAAAATTATCAAGTTCCAGGCGGGCACCTCTGTCTTTCCTTTTGCGAATGGGGTTGGTAGTGGACAACAGATGGCCTCGGTTTCTATAACCCAGAATTAAACGATAGGCTCCGATCTCTTTTTTCCAGTCAACAGAACCTGTAACAGCTTCTTGTGGCTGATTGATTTGTCCATTTGGCTGATAACCCGACTGAACAGCAAAATCGAACCCTTCGAAAAATTTTTTCATCTCCAAATCCACTGATGCCGGATCCTGGACGAAATCGCGGTACAGTTGTTCGATATATTGTGGATGGGAGGATGTGATGTATTGAAAATCCTTCATGGAAAACAATCCTTAAACGGCGTAAAAAAAATTTGGGCAAATATCGGTCGTTTTAAGGAAAAGGCAAGGTGAAAAGAAGGGAAATATTAAAAAGATTTCATTTGGTCACCCGTTGATAATTTTACAAAAAAATCAAACTTCAGCATGTTTTAAACGAATCCTAATGAAAAACATGAAAAATATGGTTAAAATGAATTTTTCCCCTACCTTTGCCCTCCGAAAAAAACTGATATGGCAAATCATAAGGCTACAAGAAAAGATGTTCGTCAAAGTGAAAAGCGCAGAGAGCGCAATCGTTATTATGGCAAAACTACACGTAATGCCATTCGTGATCTACGTGCTTTAACAGATGCTGGACAAGCCAACGATAAATTAACTTCTGTTGCGTCCATGATCGATAAATTAGCAAAAAGAGGCGTTATTCATAAAAATAAAGCAGCCAACTTAAAAAGTAAGTTGACCAAAAAGGTTAATGATTTAAAGAAATAAATTTTTTTTCTTATCTTACAAAACCCGCATCATGCGGGTTTTGTAATTTATATACCATATGCAAAGAATCATATGCATTTTATCGTTACTACTTGTACCCTATTATGTAGTAACCGGACAAACCCCATCGTATAGAGTCAATTCGGGCAACTTACCTGCAGGATATTATAATACTGCTGAAGGACTTAACTGCAGTGCTTTAAAAACCGCACTATCAGGAATCATTTCTAATTCGAGTAATACTTTTCTTTATGCTGATGTTATAGTCGCTCATGAAAAAACAGACAAAAAAAGAAATGATAATAACACTTCTGATGTAGTATGGGACATGTATAGTGACAATCCAACCGGTGCAGACCCCTACACTTTTACATTTATATCCGCTAACAGATGCGGCGCATATACAAAAGAAGGAGATTGCTATAATCGAGAACATACATTTCCTCAGTCATGGTTTAATAGTGAACTTCCCATGATGTCCGACCTGAATCATGTGTTCCCTACGGATGGTTTTGTAAATGCATTGAGAGCCAATTTCCCTTTTGGTGAAGTAACGACGATATCAAAAACCTCACTAAACGGCAGCAAACTGGGAAACGGTAATAATTTCGGATATACAGGGACCGTATTTGAACCCATCAATGCCTATAAGGGAGATATCGCAAGGGCAATACTATACATGATCGTACGGTATGAATCCCAATTGCCGCAATGGAAATCCAATTCTAATGCCAATGATATTTTAGATGGTAATGTATATCCCGGACTTGACCCATGGCATCTTAAATTATTATACAAATGGCATGTACAGGATCCTGTTAGCGAAAAGGAAAGAAACAGAAATGATTCGGTTTATGTTATTATGGGTAATCGCAACCCCTTCATTGATCGACCGGAATGGGTATTCCAGATCTGGAGTTGCACCGGTTTAATAACCAATACATCTATTGAAAACCATGATCCTATCATTGTAAATAATATACAAATTTACCCTAACCCTACAACTTCCGGGACCTTACAGATACAACTCAAAAAATCAAGCCCAACACCGATTGAATACGAGTTGATTGATATGCAGGGACGGGTTATGATAAAAAATAAAATTCCTGCCGGGCAAAATCATCCTCAACTCAATATGGCCGGACTGAAGAACGGAACTTATATGATTCGATTCAGAAGCCAAGATCTTTGGATCACAGAAAAGATAATAGTAGCAAAACCATAGAAAGATACAATTCAACCCGTTTGATGCTCTTTCATTTTTGTTACCTTCGCAACATGATGAAGGAGAAAATTGTTATTCTGGATTTTGGCTCACAATACACCCAATTAATCGCCAGAAAGGTTAGAGAATGCAATACCTATTGCGAGATTATTCCCTATCACAAAAGAATTGAGGACGATACTCAAATTAAAGGTATCATCCTATCCGGAAGCCCCTTTTCCGTCAATGACCCAAATGCACCGGATATTGATGTAAGTGCGCTTGCTCAAAAATACCCTGTATTAGGTATTTGCTATGGAGCACAACTCACGGCAAAAAAAATGGGCGGACGTGTTGAAAAAAGTGAAAAAAGAGAGTATGGACGTGCCATGCTCCATCTCAAGCAGCCCGATATAATATTTAATAATATAAGTCAATCAGGACAAGTATGGATGAGTCATGGCGACAGCATACTAGATCTGCCGGTAGGATTTGAGATTCTAGCCATTACAGATAGCATTCCAGTAGCCGTATTTAAAGCTAGCGGAAGCCAATTTCCTAACCCATTGTATGGTTTACAGTTCCATCCGGAAGTATACCACTCTTCTGAAGGGAAAATATTAATACAAAATTTTCTGACAAAAATTTGTGGTTGCATATCCACATGGACTCCCGCCTCATTTATCGAAGAAACAATAGAGCAACTCAAACAACAGATAGGCGATAAAAAGGTAATCATGGCACTAAGCGGAGGAGTGGATTCTACCGTTGCTGCCACCCTCATTCACCGAGCAGTAGGCAATCAGCTTCATGGCATTTTTGTCGATAATGGTGTATTAAGAAAAAACGAGTTTAACCAGGTATTAGATATTTATGACCAACTAGGCCTTAATGTAAAAGGAATTGATGCCAAAGAACATTTTTATACAAAACTGGCAGGGAAATCAGACCCGGAAGAAAAAAGAAAGATTATTGGCCGAACTTTTATAGAAGTATTTGATTCAGAAGCACACAAAATTGAAAACGTAGATTTTTTGGGACAGGGCACCATTTATCCGGATGTCATTGAAAGCGTTTCTGTACATGGTCCTTCCGTTACCATAAAATCACATCACAATGTCGGCGGTCTACCTGAAACGATGAAACTATCATTAGTTGAGCCTTTACGTTACCTGTTTAAAGATGAAGTCAGAAAAGTAGGGATTGAATTAGGAATACCGACTGACCTGATAAACAGACACCCCTTCCCAGGTCCTGGACTGGCTATACGAATTTTGGGAGAAATTACTGAAGAGAAAGTATTGCTTTTACAGGAAGCCGACGCTATTTTTATTCAATCATTGAAGCATTATAATTTATATGATCAGGTATGGCAGGCCGGCGCCATTTTGTTACCTGTACAAAGTGTGGGTGTAATGGGCGACGAAAGAACATATGAATATACATTAGCCTTAAGAGCGGTGACATCCGTAGACGGAATGACAGCCGATTGGGCCCACCTCCCCTACGAATTCCTTGCGCATGTATCCAATGAGATCATCAATAAAGTAAGAGGAATTAATCGGGTAGTATATGACATCAGCAGCAAACCCCCTGCTACAATTGAATGGGAATAAATCAAATTATGTACCTCAAAAGCTTACTTATAGTTTTATTCGTGTTCTTGTTGACACCCACCAAATCACAAGAAATTGAAAAAAGAACCTTGCGTGTAGGCATTTTTGCATCCTTGTATCTCGACTCAACCTTTACGAATGATACCAGTTATAATTATAATGAGGTTATGCCCAAGCATCTCTTATCAGGACTTGATTTTACAGAAGGATCACTGATAGGCCTAGATTCAATTATAGCATCCGATAAGGTAGAAGTTCACTACTTTGACCTGAAATCAAAACAACATAACATAAATAGATTAACAACTAACCATACTTTTGATTCACTCGATTTATTAATAGGAGCTGTCTCCGGTAATGACTATAAACAGCTTGCTGATATAGCTTTATCTTATCAGATCCCATTTCTGTCAGCCACTTTTCCAAATGAAGGAGGAATCATAAAAAATCCTTATACGATTCTTCTAAATCCAACGATTAATGTGCATTGTCAGGCAATCGTTGATTTTATACAACAAACCTTTCCAACCGGCAATATCATCTACTTTAAAAAGAATGGCCAGCAAGAAGAGAAGATTTACAACAATATCTTCTTATTTAACAAAAAAAAATATCCCAAAAGCAGAACAAATTGGAATATATACACACCAGTAGACACAATGAATTTGGCTGACATCAACCGCCTACTGGACACAAGTAAACAAAATATACTCATCTGCGGATCTCTGGAAGAAAAATTCAATATTGAATTCTTGAAAATAACATCTGCTATAAAAAGCGGTAATTATCATTTGATCGGAATGCCAAACTGGGAAACTTTAAAGGAGTTGCAACAAAATAAACATAAATCAAAAACGATATATTTTTCAGCTTCCTTTTTTAATGACGGCAGTAAACCTTACGTTTCTTTTAGCCAAAAATTTATGGAGAAAACCAATGGCAAACCTTCAGATATTGCTTACAGAGGTTATGACGCTTGCTTCAACTTCATCAATCTGCTAATAAAACATAGAGGAAATTTCATCAATCAGCTGAATGACCAAACCTTTCGGCAACTCATCGACTACAATATTCAACCCGTAAAGAATCCCACTCAAAATACGCCAGACTACTTCGAAAATAAGAGGGTTTATATCATTAAGAGAACCAACGGAATCTCATCTAAGGCGGGGAAATTTTAAACCCTTTCCAATCTATTTTGTTCATTATGAATGCCGCATAAGAAACTGCATCTTCCTGCCAAGATCTGTAAGGTATGTCAAAAGCCATTTTCATGGCGAAAAAAATGGGAAAAGGTATGGGATGAAGTTTTATATTGTAGTGACCGATGCAGAAATAACAAAGGAAAAGCAAAAGACAATCATGGCTTTACTGGAATTAACTCCTAACGGGATTTACTGTAAGCAAGGGGATTTCTATATTGATCCGTGGAAACCTGTACACAAGGCAATTATCACGCATGCGCACAGTGATCACGCAAAAGCCGGACACCAAACCTATTTATGTCACCCGCTTACTAAAGTTTTACTGGAAGTACGACTCGGAAAATATAATTATCAATCTATCAACTGGAAGGAACAGATATATATCAATGGTGTGAAAATAAGTCTTCATCCTGCCGGACATGTTATCGGATCTTCACAAGTAAAAGTAGAATATAAAGGAGAAGTTTGGGTAGCCAGCGGTGATTATAAAACACAAGATGATGGCTTAAGCGGTGTTTTTGAGCCGATAAAATGCCACACCTTTATCACAGAGTCAACATTTGGACTACCGGTTTATCAATGGAAATCGCAAGAGGAACAATACAAAGAAATACAGAATTGGATACAACATAATCAGGAAAACGCAAAACATTCCGTACTGTACGCCTATAGTTTAGGAAAAGCACAACGGATAGCACAAGCCGTTGCTGATGTTAGCAGTGATATATATGTGCATGGATCTGTGTGGAACATCCATCAGGCTTTAACAGAAGTAGGCAATCCTTTACCGGAAGTCAAAAGAATGAATCTTGAAAATAAAAAAAAGTTGTCAAAAAATTCAGTAATTATTGCGCCCGTTTCAGCCGCAAACACTCCATGGATTAATCAAATGGGTCCATATAAATCGGCTTTTTGTAGTGGATGGATGCATATACGAGGCCAAGCTAAAAGAAATCCCGCAGATTATGGATTTGCCATCAGCGATCATGCCGACTGGAATGGACTTTTAGAAGCTATAAAAACAACCGAAGCTGAAAAGGTACTCGTTACACATGGCTTCACGTCTATACTCAGCCGATATTTAAATGAAAATGGAATTCACTCAGAAAAATTACAAACACAGTTTGGCGAAGAAGAAATCTACACAAATGAAAATACTGAATCGTACGAATGATAACTTTTAGCAAACTCATATTTACTTTGGGAAAAATGAATTCTGTTAATGAAAAGATAGAAGCATTAGCTGAATATTTCAAACATGCCGATGAAAAAGATAAGATCTGGGCTATCGTTTTATTATCGGGCAAAGCTCCTTCAAAAAAAGTAAAATCATCTGAATTAAAAAAATGGTGCATTGAATTTACCAAAACACCTTTATGGCTTTTTGAAGAATCCTATCAACATGTAGGTGATCTTGCTGAAACCATTGCTTTACTTTTACCAAATTCTGAATTTATCGAATGTAAGGTCAGAGTAAGCTTGGCCTCTCTCTTAGAAAAGATGTATCATGATGATCTGAAAACTGAAACAAACAGGAAAACATTTATTATAAATTACTGGAAGCAACTGGACAAACAATCTTGTTTTGTGTTCAATAAATTATTAACCGGCGGTTTTAGAATTGGCATTTCAAAAAGCTTACTGATCAAATCAATTGCAAAGGCTGAAAATATGCCAATAGATGAAGTAGCCTACCGACTTACAGGAGAGATCAATCCATTAACTGAACAATACCATATACTTCTTGACAAAAATCATATATCAAATATTTCAAAGCCATATCCTTTCCACTTATGTTATCCTTTGGACTTTGATCTTAGCGCTTTACAAAATGCCGAAAACTGGATTGCCGAATGGAAGTGGGATGGCATACGGGGACAATGCATCAAAAGAAATAACCAGCATTTTATATGGAGTCGAGGTGAAAATTTAATTACTGAAAATATCCCTGAGTTCGAACAATTCTTATCTCAATTACCTGACGGCACAGTTATAGATGGTGAAATTCTTTGTGCAATTCCTGAGGCAGACAAATTCATCCCCCTCCCCTTTTCATTATTACAGACCCGAATCAATAGAAAAACGATTTCTAAAAAAAACATGCAGCAGGCACCGTTAGTTTTTATTGCGTATGATCTTATGGAAGATAGAGGTTACGACATCAGAAATCAACCGCTGATTGAAAGAAAGAAAGTTCTTTACGAATTAGTTACACGCACCCAAAATATTCATTTGCAATTTTCTACAATCATCCCCATTCAAAAATGGGATGAACTTTTTCAGATTAGAGAAAAATCAAGAGAAAACTTATCTGAGGGACTCATGCTTAAAAATAAAATGAGCCTCTATTTATCTGGAAGAAAAAAAGGAGATTGGTGGAAATGGAAGATGGATCCATTAACGATCGATTGTGTACTTATTTATGCTCAAAAGGGACATGGGAGAAGAAGTAATTTATATACCGATTATACATTTGCCGTAAAAGATGGAGACAAACTGATCACCTTTACGAAGGCGTACAGTGGACTTACAGATGAAGAATTTAAAGAGGTAGATCAATTTATTAAGAAAAATGCTATCGAAAAATTCGGCCCCGTAAGAACAGTAAAACCAGAATTGGTTTTTGAAATCGCGTTTGAAGGAATCAGTGAAAGCAAAAGACATAAATCCGGTATTGCACTTCGTTTTCCGAGAATGAAAAGAATAAGAAGAGATAAAACTCCCAATGAGATCAATACACTGAATGACCTGAGAAAAATGCTTGAGATTTACCAATCGCATTCATCAACTCCATAAAATTTATGATGATTGAACAATCAATAGGATATAAATTAATCAACCGATGGATGCAAAGTCGGAACATAATACCTTTTGATTTTCAAAAATCAGTCTGGCAAGCCATTGACACCAATCAATGCGGGATCATCAACGCACCTACCGGTTGTGGAAAAACATATTCTGTTTTCCTGGGTACACTCATCCGATATATAAATCAACATCCTGAAAATTTTACCAACCAGAAAAACATAGGACTTCAATTACTTTGGATCACCCCCTTAAGAGCTTTAGCAACCGATATCGCAAAGGCTATGCAGGAAGTAGTCGAGCATATCGGTCTTCCCTGGAAAATAGGCATTCGTAATGGGGATACAAATAGCCAGGAAAGAATCAGACAAAAAAAACAGACACCAGAAATTCTGATTATCACTCCCGAGAGTCTGCATTTATTATTAGCACAGAAAAATTATCCATATTTTTTTTCCACCTTATCTGTTATTGCTGTAGACGAATGGCATGAATTGATGGGTTCAAAAAGAGGTGTTCAGATTGAACTTGCATTAAGTCGACTCAAAGGAATCAATATACAATTAAATAAAGAACCCCTTTCCGTTTGGGGAATTTCAGCCACTATTGGAAATTTAGTATTAGCCGGAGAAGTTTTACTCTCTTGTTTTGCCAGCAATCATCATGATATCAGATATATTAAAGCAGATCAGAAAAAAGAAATACGAATAACATCCATTCTTCCTGATGATCTGGAAAAATATCCCTGGTCAGGACATCTGGGTTTAAAATTGATCCATAAGGTAATTCCGATTATTAAAAAAAGTTCGTCTACACTGATATTCATCAATACACGTGGTATGAGTGAAAGATGGTATCAGGAATTACTGAATTACGACCCTGAATTATCAGGACAAATTGCGCTGCATCACGGTAGCATAGAACAGGAATTAAGAAACTGGGTCGAAGCGGCATTGCATGAAAAGAAATTAAAAGCAGTTGTATGTACAGCCTCTTTGGATCTGGGAGTAGATTTTCGTCCGGTAGATACTGTGATTCAAGTTGGTTCACCAAAGGGAATTGCCCGCTTCTTGCAGCGGGCCGGAAGAAGCGGACATCAACCGGATGCCATCAGTCAGATATACTTTTTACCCACTCACTCGCTGGAACTGGTGGAGTCCGTCGCTTTACAACAAGCGGCGAAAGAGGGAATAACAGAAAGCAAAGATCCTCAAATGCTCTGCATGGACGTATTGCTTCAATACCTGAATACATTAGCCATATCGGAAGGATTTGATCCTAAAATCATTCTTAAAGAAATAAAAGAGACTTATGCCTATCGCGATTTAGATCAGAATGAATGGCACGCAATCATTCATTTTTTATTGAACGGCGGCAAGGCACTCAAGGAAT